>JAKAHZ010000082.1 GCA_021814615.1 Nitrospirota bacterium
CCGGCGGCACCGGAGCTGCCGCCTGCGCCGCCGGCGGTCGTGACGGCGCCCACGGTTTCCGCCGCACCGCCGACGCCTCCCGCGGGAACGATCTTTCGGGAAGCGGGGATCGCGTCGTGGTACGGCAGGGAACTGGACGGCAGAACGACCCTTACCGGCGAAATCTTCGATCGGAATGGTTTGACCGCCGCCCACCGGACGTTGCCGCTCGGAACGGTCCTTCGCGTAACCAACCTCGAAAATAACCGGACCGTTACGGTGACGGTGAACGACCGTGGCCCCTTTGTTCACGGTCGGATCCTCGAGCTTTCCCGCGGGGCAGCCGGGGAATTGGGATTCATCGCCCAGGGCACGGCAAAGGTCGCCATTGAAACGACCGCTCCCGTGCCGCCGGGAGGAACCTTTACCGTGGTCGCAGCGGTGTTCGCGGAAGAGGAACAGGCCCGCTTGTTGAAGGAGCGCCTGACGCAGCGGTACGAGGTTGTGGCCGTTGTGCCGGTGGAAACGAATGCAGGCCGGTTCTTCCGCGTCCGCGTGGGCAATTATCCCTCCGAGGAAAAGGCCGAACGGATCGCGGCAAAACTTTCGTTCGAAGGAGTCGAGCCGCTCGTGCTCCGGAAAGACTGATGCGCCCGGCGACGTAAACCATTGAGAGATGCACCTGCTGCAAGCCTCGCGACCCCTTCGTGTTCAGAGGCTATTTTTATTTCAGGACCGGTCATATGAAAATAACCGCTTTTCCGGGAAAGATCGAGAAGACCAGGGCCGGCGCCGCGGCCGTGGCGGTGTTCGAGGGTGAGAAGCCGGGAGCCGGCCTGTCGCGCGTGGACAAGGCCATGGCCGGGGCCGTGGGGAGGCTGATCAAGCGGGGCGATTTCACTCCCAAGCCGGGAGCGGTGAGCATCCTCTACCCCGACGGAGCTCTGGCGGCGGAGAGGCTCCTCCTGGTCGGGTTCGGCAAACGATCCGATCTCTCCGCCGAACGCGTGCGGCTGGCGGCGGCCAAGGCGGCTGCAGCGGCGCGGTCCGCAGGCGCGCATGACCTGGCTTTCGACCTGGACGGATTGAACCTCGATCCCCTTGACCTGGGCCAGGCGCTGACCGAGGGAACGCTCCTGGGGCTCTACCGGTTCCTGCGCTACAAGTCGGAGAACGGTGAAGCGAAAAAACAGATTTCCGCACTCGCGCTCCTGTGCGACACGGCGTCGCAGGCAGCCGGGGTGAAGCGGGGCGCGCGGACGGGAGAGGTGAT
This sequence comes from Nitrospirota bacterium, assembly GCA_021814615.1. Lineage (GTDB taxonomy): Bacteria > Nitrospirota > UBA9217 > UBA9217 > UBA9217 > JAKAHZ01. The sequence goes on from JAKAHZ010000082.1 coordinate 1,253, forward strand.
CGCTGCTTCGGCGATCATGGCCCGCGACATGGTCAGCGCACCCGGCGCGGATATGACTCCTCTCGCCATCGCCGGCATCGCGCGGAGCATGGGCAGGAAACACAGGCTGCGGGTCCAGGTGCTCGATCGCAGGCGGATCCGGAACCTCGGCATGGGCGCGCTCCTCGGTGTCGCGGCAGGCAGCGCCCAGCCGCCGGCATTCGTCGTCGTCGAGTACCGCGGCGGCGGCAGAAAGCCCTGGGTTGCCCTCGTGGGCAAGACGATCACCTTCGATTCCGGCGGCATCTCGCTCAAGCCGGGCGAAGGCATGGACAAGATGAAGGACGACATGAGCGGCGGCGCCGCGGTCCTGGGCGCAATCGCGAATGCGGCGGCGCTCAACCTGCCGCTCAACGTGGTGGCGCTGCTGCCCGCAACGGAGAATATGCCCGGCGGATCGGCATACAAGCCGGGGGACATCCTGACGACGCTGTCCGGCAAAACGATCGAGATCATGAACACCGACGCCGAGGGCAGGCTCATCCTTGCCGACGCGCTTGCCTATGCATGCCGGTACAAACCGGCCGCCATCGTCGACATCGCGACGCTCACCGGCGCCTGCCGCATCGCCCTGGGCCAGGAAGCGGCCGGCATGCTCGGAACGAACGACGGCTTGAAAGCACAACTCCGGGCCGCCGGGGAGAAAACGGGCGAACGGGTCTGGGAGCTGCCGCTCTGGGAAGGCTACTGCGACCTGATCAAGAGCGATATCGCGGACATGAAGAACACCGGGGGAAGGGACGGCGGCGTCATCACGGCCGCATGCCTGCTCTCGAAGTTCGTCGGGAACTATCCCTGGGTCCACCTGGATATCGCGGCAACGGCATGGACCGAGAAGGACCGGCCGTACACGCCCAAGGGCGCAACGGGGTTCGGCTGCCGTTTGCTGACGCAGTTCCTGCGGGACTATACAGCAAGCACCAAGCAGCAAATCCCAAATCACAAATAAGCTCCAAATGTCAATCTTCAAAGGGCAGGCCGTTTCGGTCATGGCCTTTTGCAGCTTGGACATTGTTTGGGATTTGATGCTTGGGCTTTTGGAGCTTGTCATCCCATGGACCTTCACCAGATCGAGATCTTCTGCGCCATCGTGAGGCTCGCGAGTTTTTCCCGGGCGGCTGAAGCATTGTATCTCACGCAGCCTACGGTGAGCGGCCATATGAAGAACCTCGAGGCCGAACTCGGCGTAAAGCTGCTCGACCGGCTCGGAAAGCGCGCCATTGCCACCGAGGCGGGCCAGATCCTTTTTCGCCACGGCGCGAGACTGCTCGAGGAGCGCGACCGGGCGAAACAGGAAATCGGGAACCTCACCGGCAGGATCAGCGGCGTCCTGACCATCGGCGGCAGCACCATTCCCGGCGCCTATCTCCTGCCCCCGCTCATCGGGGCGTTCAAGAAGAAGCATCCTTCCATCAGGATCCAGCTGAGCATCGAGGACACGGCAAAGATCACCGAAGCGGTGCTTGCCGGATCGCTCTGCATCGGCGTAGTCGGCGCGCGCCTCGAAGAACCGCAGCTCGAAGTCCATCCCTTTCAGACCGACGAACTCGTGGTAGCGGTCCCGCGGCGCCATCCCTGGGCCGGGCATCGCGCCGTTCGGCCCGCGGACCTCAAAGGCCAGCCCTTTATCCTGCGCGAGCAGGGTTCGGGCACGCGCAGGATCATGGAGGACCGGCTGGCAAAAGCGGGGATCCAGATCGCCGACCTTGACATCGCCGCGGTGGTGGGCAGCAGCGACGCCGTGCGCCAGGCGGTCAAGGCGGGACTCGGCATCTCGATCCTTTCCCGTCGCGCGTTGACCGACGACATCGCAGCGGGCAGGCTCGCCGCTCTGCGCGTGAGCGGCGTCAGAATGGAGCGGCCTTTCTTCGTCATCCTGCTCAAGGGCAGGTCCCGTTCCCCGCTCTGCAAGGCCTTCCTCGACCTGGTCCTCAGGAAATCCTGAAAACCCGCGCCGCCGCGTTTCTCGAACATCGATCTTTCCTATCCAAATCCTCCTCGTCCATTACAATTACCGATTTGCTTCCCCTGCGCTATGCTATTATCATCGTACCGATATCCATCCCGGCGGTGTTGACCTGTGCCGGGCATTTTCCCCGTTGCGAGGTACGCGCATGGCCGACAGTTCCTCTTCGCCGTTGAAACTGACCGCGTACAGCCATGGCGCCGGCTGAGCCTGCAAGCTCGGTCCGGCGTTGCTGGACCAGGTGCTCAAGAACCTGCCTGCCGTAACAGATCCCAACGTGCTCGTGGGAACGGAGGACGATGCAGGCGTGTACCGCATCTCCGACGAGGTTGCCATCGTCCAGACCGTGGACTTCTTCACGCCCATTGTGGACGATCCTTACGATTTCGGCGCCATTGCCGCGGCGAATGCCCTGTCCGATATCTACGCCATGGGCGGCAGGCCGGTCACGGCCATGAACCTCGTTGCCTTCCCCAAGGACGGCCCGCTCGACGTGCTGGGCGAGATCATGCGCGGCGGCGCGGAGAAGTCGCAGGAAGCGGGCGTCAGCATCATCGGCGGCCACTCCATCGACGACCGCGAGCCCAAGTACGGCATGGCGGTCACGGGCGTCGTGCATCCCGGCCGCATGGTGCTCAAGGCGGGCGCACGGGCCGGCGACATGCTGGTGCTGACCAAACCGCTGGGCACGGGAATCATCGCCACGGCCATCAAGGCGGGCAGGGCCGCTGCCGGGCAGATCGCCGCGGTGACGGCGCAGATGAAGACCCTGAACCGGCAGGCTGCGGAAGCCATGATCGAGGCGGGCGTCAAAGGTGCCACGGACATCACGGGGTTCGGGCTTCTGGGGCATCTGCAGGAAATGGTCGCGCGGAGTGGGGTGAGCGCCAGGATTTCCCTCGCAGATGTGCCGTTCCTGGAAGGCGTGAAGGACCTTGCGAAATTCAGCGTGCCCGGCGGTACGCGGACAAATCTGCGGTATCTCGAAGGGAAGGTCGGCTGGGGACCGGGCATCAGCGAAACCGAGAAGTTGATGCTTGCCGATGCACAGACCTCGGGCGGCATGCTGATCGCGGTGCCGGAGTCCGCCTTGCCGGGGCTGCTGCAGGGGCTTGAGAGGCGAAGCGTCGGGACCAGGGCGGTCATCGGCCGTGTGACTGCCGGCGATGCGGGGAAGATCGTGGTGGACCCGTCATAAAGCTGCGGAAGTTCGCGTCAGTCATTTCCAGAGCCGTTCTTTGCGTTATTCAGGAAACAGAGGAGCGAATTATGTTGATCGATGCACGCGGCAAGGCATGTCCCGGTCCGGTGATGATGGCAGATGAAGCGTTGTCCAGGATGCAGGAAGGGATTGTCGAGGTCATCGTGGACAACGAGGAGGCATCTCTGAACCTGCGGGGCTACGCGGCCCAGCACGGGATGGCCTCGGATGCATCCCGGGAAGGAACGGACTGGAAGGTCAGGATCGTGAAGGGGTATGTCTGTCAACCAGGTTCGACGTCCGGAGTTCGGGGGCCGGAGCTGACGGCAAAGCTGCGCGGCCTGATGCTGATCGTGGGTACGGACACGCTCGGGAAGGACGAAGAACTGGGCAAGATGCTGATGAAGGGATTCTTCGAGACCATGAAAGTGCACAGGCAGGCGCCTCACACGCTTTTTCTGCTCAATGCGGGCGTTCGCCTGACGACGACGAACGCCGACACCGTGCCGGTTCTGAAGGAGATCGAAGCCATGGGCACGGAGATCTATTCCTGCGGCACCTGCCTGAAACATTACGGCCTGGAAAAGGAACTCAAGGTCGGCAAGCGCGGCACGACGAATCACATCATCGAAGGAATGCAGGACTTCGAAAAAGTGGTCTGGATCTGAACAGAACCGTCGGAAAGCGTCCCGTTCTCCCGGTTCCCTTCCGTCACCGCTTTCCCTTGCGGCATCTCGCTCTTTGCTCTTGACAAGAACAGGAAAAGCCCTAATCTGTCCTATCCGTGCTGTCTTTCTCTGACGGGAACGGCGTGAGGGCCCGGATTCATGAAAGGGGAATAGTGATCGTATGGAATTGATCCTTCTGCTCAAGGGAATGATCCTTGGTCTCGTCGAAGGTATTACGGAGTTCATCCCCGTTTCCTCCACGGGCCACCTGATCCTCGCCGGCGATCTGATGGGACTCGACGACGAGCGCACCAAGGTCTTCGAAATATTCATTCAGCTGGGCGCCATTCTCTCGATCCTGTGGATCTACCGCGAGAAGCTGGTCCATGTCGCCGCCGGGATCATGAAGCGCCGCGAAGACCGGGGCTTTATCCTGAACCTTGCCGTTGCCTTCCTGCCTGCGGCGGTCCTGGGTCTCCTGACGCACCATGCCATCAAGGCCTATCTCTTCAATCCCGTCACCGTCGCCGCAGCGCTCGTGGCCGGCGGGATAGCCATTCTCCTGATCGAGCGGATGGAGCACCGCAAGCACGTGCGGAGCACCGACGACCTGACGCTTCGGCAGGCCCTGGGCGTGGGCCTGGCCCAATGCCTGGCCCTGTTCCCCGGCGTCTCCCGTTCCGGCGCCACCATCATGGGCGGCCTGGTCATCGGCCTGGACCGCAAGGTCGCCGCCGAGTTCTCCTTCTTCCTGGCCATCCCGACCATGTTCGCCGCGACGGCATATGACGTGGTCAAGAGCAGGGCGGCGCTTTCGGCGTCCGATCTGCCGTTCTTCGCGATCGGTTTCGTCACGGCCTTTGTCTCCGCCCTGATCGTGGTGAAGGCATTCCTTAAATATGTTTCCGGCCACAATTTCTCAGCCTTTGCCTATTACCGGATCATCTTCGGCCTGATGGTGCTGGCATTCTACTGGCAGCAAGGCTGGAAATTCTGAATGCAACCTTCCTGCTCCGGCCGTGTCCCACTTGTATCACCGGGAAGGATTCTTCGCTCTCCAGGGGAGGGGAGCACCGCGGAGAAACAAGGAGGAATGTCATGAAGAAAGCGCTGGGTATCGGGCTGGCAGCGGTGCTGGCGGCCGCGACGGTCGCAGCGGCGCAGCCGGGCCATGGCTGCGGCAACTGCGGAAAAGGATGCAGGAACGGATCGGCGGGCATGTCGCGGATGTATGACGCGAGCAAGGCCGAAACCGTGAAGGGCGAGGTAACCGCCGTGGAAACATACCAGGGCGGCAGGAGAGGCGGGCAGGGTGTCGTGGTCACGCTGAAATCAGGCCCGGAGACGATGGATGTCCATCTCGGCCCCCAGTGGTATCTCGACCGGCAGGCAAACCTTTCCGTGAAGGCCGGCGATTCGATCGAAGTCACCGGCGTCAGAACCGTGCGGAGGGGCGATGAAATTTTCCTTGCCGGGGAAGTGAAGAAGGGCGGCGAGGTGCTGAAGCTGAGGGATGAAAAAGGCTATCCGCTCTGGGCCGGCATGAACCGCTGAGAGCGATCTCCTCGCGAACGCCACCTGGGACACCAGGCGGCGTTTTTTTGTGCGCATTTCAGGGGCGGGAGTCCGGACGTTCCCGGGAACGGAAGACACGATGCGTTCTGAGCCTCCTTTTCGAACCTCCTGCTCACATCCGGAAAACCCTTGACTCCCGTGCGCGGTGCCTCTACAATGGCTTTCCCGAGAGCCATGTACCGCGACATGACATATGCAGACGCCCTCGCAGGGAGGGAAAAGGTGCTTGCTGCGGGCAAGTTCGCCAAGGCGGAGGTTTTTCTCGCGACCCTTCGGGGCATGCGGTTCATCGTCAAGGACTTCGGCGGGAAGGGGTTCTGGGAACGGAACCTGATCGGCCGGATCGTGATCGGCAGGGAAGCGCGGGCTTACGGCGCGCTGGCGGGGATCGCAGGGCTGCCTGCTCAGCACAAGAAACTCGGCCCCTTCAGCATCGCCATCGAGTATCTCGAAGGCAGGGACCTGGGTGGCATGGAACGGCACGAGATCGGCCCGGGCGTGATCCTGCAGTTCGAGCGGATCATCGACGAGCTGCACGGCAGGGGATGGGTTCATCTCGACCTGCAGCGCCGTTCGAACATCCTCCTGGTGAACGGCAAGGTATTTGTCGTGGACCTGGCGTCGGCGTTCCATCCCGGAGGCGTGCCGATCCTGGGCGGCCTCCTGGTCCGTTTACTGGGATTCGCGGACCGGCTGTCTCTCCTCAAGATGAAATCCCTCTTCGCGCCGGAACTTCTGACACCCGCGGATCGCAGGATGCTCCGGATCAGGAACCTCTGCATGCCCACGAAGTGGTGAGGCCCTTTCGGCCCTTTGCGCCGTTTTCCCCTTGCCAAAGCGCAGTGACTCCGGTACAATTCCTCGCACTCCATTGCCGCCCGCTCCGGGCGATTTTACGATCAGGAGAGCTCCATGGCCGTCAAAGACACGCTGCAGTACAAGCTGACCAAGATCACCACAAAGACCGTTCTCGCGGCCATCGTGGCTGTTGTGATGTTCTTCCTCGCCAAAGACAAGCCCCTCGTCGCGGTCTGGTTCCTGCCGGGCGCATTCCTGACCATTGCAGGAGAATGGCTCCGTCTTTGGGCGGCCGGCCATCTGCGGAAGAACAAACAGCTGACGACCACGGGCCCCTATTCGTACGTCAAGAACCCCCTCTATATCGGCACGCTTCTGATCACGCTGGGATACAGCGCCATGGCGATGAACCAGTGGATCATGATCGCCGGTTTCGTCTGGTTCTTCATCTACTACGCCCCGTACAAGAAGAAGCAGGAGAACGAGAAGCTGATTGGCAGCTTCGGCGACTCCTGGAAGGTGTATGACGCTGCGGTCCCCGACTACTTCCCGCGCTTTTCCGCCTATCCCGGCAAGGGAACGAACCGGTGGAGCTGGGACGTGGTGAAGGAGAACTCGGAGCACGAGACGGCGGTGGCGGTTCTCGCCGGCCTGGCTGTCATGATCTACCTCTTTTTTCGCTGATCCTGTCTTCTCTCCGGGCGGCTTTGCTTCCATGCCGTCCGATTTCCCGCTTGACTTACTCCCCGGGCTTTGAGATACTCCTAGCACCGCTTGTGCAGTGAAGGAGCAGTCCCCCATGACCAGCCCGCAGTTGCTTGGGTACCCCCTGATCCCGCTGGCCGCACTGGAGCTTTTCCTCGGCATTTTGCTCCTGAAACAGAATCCCCGCAACAGCCCGATCAACAAATCCGCAGCAGCTTGTACGATTTCCGCAGCCGTGTGGTCGCTCAGCACGGCATTCATGTATATCCGGGTAGGAATCGGCGCAGACTATCTGTTCTATGCCCGCCTGAGCTGGACCGGCTGGTTCACCGTCCCCACGGCGATCCAGACGGTGATCTTCCTGGACGACGAACAGAGCCCGAAAGCCCGCATCGCCGGCTGGATCCTCTATCCCTTCTGGACCGGCGTGCTCGGCATGTGCCTGTTCACGAACCTCGTCGTCACCGACGGCTACATTCCCTATCCCTACCAGAACAGCCCCGGTCCGCTGGAAATGCCGTTGCGTTTCATCGGAAGTGTGCTGGTGCTCTGGCTGATCGTCGAGATCATCCGGCTCCGGAAGCGCGTGTCGGGCTACCGCAGGGTGCAGCTCGGCTGGTACATGTACGGAACGATCATCTTCAGCACTGCCGGCGCCGTGATCGGCGGCTTGCTGCAGCTCTTCACCGGACGCGGCCTGGAGCCGTCGCTCGGCTCCTACTTCAGCTTTCCCTGGGTGCTCATGATCTTCTATTCGATCACCCGGCACCGCCTCTTCGATATCCGCCTCGTGCTGTCACGGACCCTGGGCATCCTGCTCCTGTCCTTTGTGATCTCGGCGATTCTTTTCCAGCTCTTTGAATATCTGGTCCCGGTCATCGGCGCCCTGGCTGCGATCTTCATCTCCCTCCCGCTCCTGGGCCTGCTTTTCTTCGGGACGCCGCTCAGCAGGATCGTGCAGACCTGGATCGACGAACTCGTGCTCCGCGGCAGGTACCGCTACCAGCTGATGCTGAAGGAATCGGCCAATGCCATGGTCACCATCCTGCACCGCGATGAACTGCTGCGGTACATCGTGGACAGCGTGCGAAGCGGCATGACCGTCTACGAAGCGTCGCTGTACCTGCCCGGCCCGGACGGTTCCTTCTCCTCCCAGCACTTCGATGCTCTGCAAAGAACAGCGGGCTACGGATGCGTCCTTCCCCAGGGCATCGCCGATTCCCTGATGTCGGACGGCAAACCCGTGGTCACCGACGAGCTTGCCGCGGCGCCTACGCCGGAAAACCACGACCTTCTGGAAACCTGCAGGCGGATGGAGGTGGCGCTCGTTCTGCCGCTCCTGTTCAAGGGGAAGATGCTGGGCGTGCTGACGCTCGGCCGGCGGCACAACGACGAGCCCTATCTCCCGAGCGATATCGAGCTTCTGCAGACCATGGCGGGGCATGCCGCCGTGGCGCTGGAGAACGCCCGCCTCTTCGAGGATGCAGGCAGGATGCAGGCGTCCCTCCGCGAGCAGGAAGAGATCTTCCGGATGCTGGCGCGGACGCTTCCGGCTGCGCTCATTATTCACCGTGGCGACAAGTTCCTCTATGCCAACAATGCCGTCGAATCGCTGACCGGTTATCCCATGTCCGAGTTCATGCACATGAATTTCTGGGATGTCATCCACCCGGAATTTCGCGATCTCGTCAAAATGCGCAGCATCCGGAGGCTCAAAGGCGACGCCGAACCGGTGCAGTACGAGTTCAAGATCGTCCGCAAGGACGGGGACGTGCGGTGGGCTCTCTCGTCGGCAAGCCAGATCGAGTATGAAGGCAGGAGCGCAGTCATCGCCACGCTCTTCGATGTCACGGAAACGAAGCGCGCCGAAGAGGAGAAGGCGCGGCTCTACGCCGAGCGGGAGCAGCATCTGCGGGAGCGGATCGCCGAACAGGAGCGGTTCAGCGCCATCCTTGCGGCGTCGAAGGAAGGGTTCTGGATCAGCGACACGGAGAACCGGATCCGGTACGTCAACGATGCCTATTGCAGGATGAGCGGCTACACCCGTGATGAGATCCTGTCGATGACGATCGATAACCTTGATTCGATCGAGGACCGGGGCAGGGTCGATGCGCGGACTCGCCGCATCATCGACAAGGGTTATGAACTCTTTGAAACCCGCCACCGCAGAAAGGACGGATCAGCGCACGATGTGGAAGTGTCGGTGAGCTATTATGCGCCGGAGAAACTGCTCCTTTCCTTCTTCCGCGATATCTCGGACCGCAAGAAGGCCGAGGAGGAACGGGCGAGGTACCATGAGGAGCGCGAGAAGATCCTGAAGGACCTCCATGACGGCATCGGCGGCCTGACGTCGAACATCAACCTGCTCGCGGAACTTGCCCAGAAGAACGACGACCTTGCCCAGGTCCGGCGTTCCCTCGCAACGATCGCCGAACTTTCCCGGGAAAGCCTGTTCGAGATACGCGGATTCCTTCAGAGCCTCGATGCCCGGGAACTGAACTGGCTGGCAATCGCGGCGGAACTTCGATCGGTGGGGAACACGATGATCGAGCCGCACGGAATCCGGTATTCGCTGACCACGGCGATCGGAGACGGCATTTCAGGACCCGGCACGATCGTAACGATGAATCTCTTCCGCATTTACAAGGAATCGCTTTCCAATATCATCAAGCATGCGAGGGCTTCATCCGTGTTGGTCGTCTTCACCGTGGAGGGGACGAAGGTGAAGCTCGACGTCTCCGACAACGGCAGGGGCATCGGCGATCAGCTGCGGACCGGCCGGGGAATATCGAACATGACGTCCCGGGCCCGAGAAATCGGCGGGGATCTCACCGTTCATTCCGGAGCCGAGGGAACCACGGTTTCCCTCTCGTTTCCCTGGTCTGCAGTCTAAGATCTGTCAGGAATCACGGGGATTTCTTCTCCGGAGCGATTTCCTGCCGTTTTTGACCGTTTGTTTCTGCGCTTTCCGGCACTACCCCGAAAATACCCCATCGCTTTGCTGGATTCGATCGCGTAATTATGGTAGAGTCAGGTTCATGAAAGTCGCCATCGTCGAAGATGATGTGCTGCTGCGGGAAAACCTCAACCTGCTCCTGAGCGGCGAGAAGGGGATTTCCGTGGTGGGCGTCTACGGCAACGCGGAACAGGCGCTCGGCGGGCTGCGCGAAGTCAAGCCCGACATCCTGCTGGCGGACATCGGGCTGCCCGGCATGTCAGGCATTGAGCTGATCGGGCTGATTAAGGAGCGTATGCCCGATCTCGAAATCATGGCGCACACGGTTTTCGACGACCGCGAAACGGTTTTCTCCGCGATCAAGGCGGGCGCTTCCGGGTATATTCTGAAGGGGAGCACGCCCCGTGAGCTGATCGACGCCCTCCATACCCTGAGCCGCGGCGGATCGCCCATGAGCCCCAAGATCGCCCGCAAGGTGATCAGGGAGTTCCAGAACGAGGATGTGGGGGAGGAATATCTCCTCAGCAGCCGCGAGAAGGCCATCGTCCGCGAGATCGAAGCCGGCATGACCTACAAGGACATCGGCGCAAAGTTCGGCATCAGCCCCCATACCGTTCACACGCATATCAAGAATATCTACGAGAAACTGCATGCCAAGGACCGTCAGCAGGCTCTGGTGGTTGCCCGGAGGAAAGGGATCATCTAGCGCGAACGGCCCGTCTCGTTCTTTCCGCTCTGCAGTCACCCGTCGAACATGAACGCATTATCCCCGGAAATAACACAGGCAGCGCTGGAGCCGGGAGAGGCCCTGCTGTGGTCCGGCAGGCCTCAGCCGCTCCGGCAGGCCAGGACGAAGGCCGGGCACGCGCTTTTTGGAGCGGCCTTCATCGTTCTGATCACCATGACTCCTTGTCCTACCGTCGTGGACGCGGTTCCGGTCCTTTCCCGACTGGCAGCCGCCTACGATCCCCGTCATCTGTCCATGTACGGCGTCCTGCTTCTTGCCGCTTACAGTCTGCTGCTCCCCGGCATGGCCTACTACCGCGCTCTCCGCACGCTCTACCTCGTCACGGACCGGAGGATCGTGACCGTCCGGCAGGGAAAGCTTCTGGCGTCGCTCGCTTTCGAGGCCATGCATCCTCCGCTGCTCGACCTCAAGACCGACGGATCGGGAGATATCATCCTGCTCCCGATGGAGAAACAGGTTCCTGCCGATGAGCGGTCCCCGCAGTACTGGATCGGGGTGCGCGAATCCCGCCGGGTGCATGACCTCATCCAGACACGGATCTTCCAGAAGCGGGAACGCATTGACGAGAATACGGACCGGTATCTCACCCTCCTGATGCAGGGACGAAAGCCGATGGGCGATCTGACGGCGCCTGACGACGGCTCCCTGCGGTAATCTCGTACGATTCTGTTTGGTCCCGCGCCCGCGCTTTTCCCGCTCTCCTGTCCATTTCCAACTTTTGATGAAATCGTAATAAGTCAGGATCTGCCACAGAGCACACAGAGAGCACAGAAGTAAGTTTTTAAAAGATTGAAATCATTCTCTGAGTCCTCTGTGACCTCTGTGGCTAAATGGATTTTTTACGAGATCATCAACTTTTGCGCTCTGTCCCGGTCCTGTGCTATGATTAGGGCTATTCAATAAGACGATTGTCGGCCGTTCGGGGATATTTTCTCTTTCGAGGACATGCGAATGCCCATACCGAAGAGCAGGAACCTGCTGAAGCCCAGTCCGGTGAAACTGGGGCTGGCCATCACGATCTTGTCCGTCATTCTCTATGCCGCGGGATTGCCGTTCCTGAACATGATGGAGCTCAAGGCCTATGACCTCCATTTCCTGTCGCGCGGCGCCGCGGAAGCGGGCAGGGAGACGGTGATCGTGGCGATCGATGAAAAGAGCATCGATGCCCTGGGGCGGTGGCCCTGGCCGCGGACGCGCATGGCGGATCTCGTCGACCGGCTGAGGGACTGCGGCGCCAAGGTCGTGGCTTTCGACGTCGTATTCGCCGAGCCCGACGAAAGCTCGGGAATAGCCGTGGTGCGCGGATTGAAAGAGCGGTTCAACGAACCGAAGGTGCGGGATGCCCTGGTGCAGGCGGAAGCGGAGGCGGACAATGACGCCCGCTTCGCCGAAGCGCTGCGCAGGAACCGAAACGTCATTCTCGGCTACTTCTTCTTCATGTCCGAAGAAGAAGTGAAGCACCGGAAGATCCCGCCGGGCGGAGCGCCTGCCTACCAGATCCCGTCGCGTTTCACGTCGATCCGCGCGCTGGAGCAGGGCGTGCCCCTGCCGCCGGTGCCCCGCGCCCTTGCGCTCGAGCAGAATATTCCCGTCCTGAACAGCGCTGCTGCGGACTTCGGGTATTTCAATATTCTTCCCGATCCCGACGGCACGGTCCGCTGGGCTCCCCTGGCGATCCGGTACGGCGATGAACTCTACGCCCATCTCTCTCTTGAATCGGTGAGGCGGTATCTGGGCGACCCGCCGCTGGTGATCGACACGGCGGAATACGGCGTCGACGCCGTCCGTCTGGGCAAACTGACCATCCCCACCGACGAGAAGGGGCGGCTGCTCGTCAATTTCCGCGGGCCCCAGAAGACCTTTCCCCACTATTCCTTCGTGGACGTGCTGAAGGGAACGGCGCCGGCCGCCGCGTTCAAAGACAAGATCGTGCTCGTCGGCGCGACGGCCATCGGCATCTACGACGTCCGGGTCACCCCCGTGTCGGGCACCTATCCGGGCATCGAAGTCCATGCGAACATCATCGACAACATCCTGCGGGGCGACCCGATCCGGCGGCCCGACTGGGTCTCCGGCGCGGACATCGCCTGCATCCTCTTCTTCGGCGTGGTCCAGACGCTCTTCATCGCCAGGGTCCGGCCGATCAATGCGACCCTCGCGACCATCGGGCTGATCGTGCTGTATGCGGTCCTGAACAACTGGGTCTTCTTCAGCGCCAAGGTGTGGCTTACGGCCATCTATCCCGGCATGACCATGGTCTTCTCCTTTGTCGGCGTCACGACCTACCGGTTCATGACCGAGGAACGGAAGAAGAAAGAGATCAAGGAGGCCTTCTCGCACTACGTGGCGCCGTCGTTGGTGAACAGCATCCTGGTGGACCCGTCGAAGCTCGTTCTGGGCGGCGAGGAGCGGCGGCTCACGGTCCTCTTTGCGGATATCCGCGGTTTCACGACCATCTCCGAGGGCCTGTCGCCGCAGGCGCTCGTGAAGCTCATGAACGACTACCTTACCCCCATGACCGACGTGATCCTCCGGACGGGAGGCACCATCGACAAGTACATGGGCGACGCCATCATGGCATTCTGGGGCGCGCCGGTCTGGCAGGAGGACCACCAGGTCCGGGCTTGCCGCGCCGCGCTGCACATGCTGGCGAAACTCGAGGAACTGCGGCCGGGCTGGGAACAACAGGGGATCCCGCGCATCGATATCGGCGTCGGCATCTCGACGGGCAAGCTGACGGTGGGAAACATGGGCTCGTCCACGCGCTTCGATTACACGGTCATGGGAGACTCGGTGAACCTGGGATCGCGGCTCGAAGGATTGAACAAGGAGTATGGAACCCGCATCATCGTGCCGAAGTTCACCTACGAGGATGTGAAGCACGCGTTCATTCTACGGGAGATCGACCTGATCAGGGTAAAGGGCAAGCAGATCCCGATCCATATCTACGAACTCATGGCGGAGCAGGACACGGGCCGGCTCCGGGAGATCGCAGGCCTCTGCACCGAGGGATTGACCGCCTACCGGAACCGCGAATGGGACAAGGCGGAGAAGGCTTACAAAAGCGTGCTTCAGAGCAAGGCGGGAGACGGGCCGGCAACGGTTTTCCTGAAACGCATCCAGGAATTGAGGAACGTCGATCTGCCTGAGGACTGGGACGGCGTGTTCGTGATGACGAAGAAGTAGGGAATGCGGCGGTCACTGAGGTAAACCGGAATGGTATGCATTGCCGGGTTTCGCTGCGCGTTGGCGGCCTGCAGGCTATCCCCGGC
>JAKAHZ010000083.1 GCA_021814615.1 Nitrospirota bacterium
TCGTGAACGTTGCCAAATATTTCCAGAAGACCTATTTCAGCGCTGAATATTGCCGGGTCAAACGCACCGACGCGCTCTGAGGCGATGCAATGAAATTCGCAATCTTCGGCGACATTCACGGGAACATCGAGGCCCTGCAGGCTGCCTATGACGCGGCAGGTCGGGCCGGCGCGGAGAAGATCTATCACCTCGGCGATCTGGGAGGTTATTCGCCCTTTGTGAACGAGGTCGTCTCGTTTCTGACGGAGCACGGCATCGAGGGCGTGCAGGGGAACTACGACGAAGCGGTTGCGAACGACCGCGAGCACTGCGGGTGCAAGGCCGAAGAACCGCTGCAGGAGGAGATGGCGCACCGGTCCTTTGCCTGGACAAAGTCGCATGTGCTGCCCGCGACCAAGGCATTCATGAAGAACCTGCCGGTGGAGATCACGTTCACCGCCGAGGGAAGAAAGATTTGGCTCTTTCACGCGACGCCGAAGAAGAACAACCTCTACTGGTTCGAAGACCGGCCCGGGAAGTTCTTCCGCGAGATGGCGGAAAAGGGCGATGCGGACATCATGGTCTACGGCCATACGCACAAGCCCTATCGCAAGGAAGTCGGCGGAAAAGTCTTTATCAATGCCGGCAGCGTGGGAAAGCCCAAGGACGGCGATCCGAGAGCATGCGTGGCCCTGATCGACATAACGCCGCAAGACGTGAAGGCCGAATTCATGCGCGTGCCTTATGACGTGGAAAAGGCGGCAGAGGCGATCGTAGCGCACGGCCTGCCCCCGTATTTTGCTGAGCGGCTGAAAGAGGCGCGATGAAGGTTGCCGGCTCTTCTGTCGGTTCTCCCTGCCCTGAAGAACGGAAGGTGACAGATATGGAAAATACAATCTGCTACTGCTTTGGATACACTGAAGAAGACATCGCCCGTGATGTGGAGGACAACAAAGGCCGCTCTATGATCATGGAACGGATAGCTTCCGAGAAGAAATCCGGAGGGTGCAACTGCGGGAAGAACCATCCGCTCGGCAGATGATGCCTTGCTGATGTCCGCCGGGTCGCGGACAAGGCAAAGGCTGCTCTGAACAACAAGTGAACAAGCGGCGCCGGCAACTATCTGAACGGATTATCCATGAAGATCAGAATTAAAAAACGCTTCTCCGTGATCTGCCGCTGCTGGTGGAACGGCTGGTAAGTTGTGCTCTGCGCAGCATTTCTTCGTGCGAACTCAACTACCTATCAGGAGGACTATCATGCAGGACTTCAAAGAACTGCTGGACATGGGACTCAAGTTCCATGGCCATAAATGCCCCGCCATGCCCATGGGGCTCCGGGCGGGTCTTACCGCAATGGAAAAGCTCGGCGTATCGAAAGCGCCGGACGGCCAGCTCATGGCTATTCTCGAACTGGACGAGAATCACTGCGCAACCTGCTTCGCAGACGGCGTGCAGGTAGCGACCGGCTGCACCTACGGTAAGGGCAACATCACCCGCACCGGCTACGGCAAGTGGGGTCTGACGCTGATCGACAAGAAATCGGGCCGCTCGGTCCGCGTCGTTCCCAAGGCCGAAGTAATGGCGAAGAACAAAGGCTCAAAATTCATGCAGATGCGCAGCTCCGGCATCCCGGCGTCCCAGGTCCCGCCCGAAGTTGTCGCGCCCCTGTTCGAGGGTGTGACCACTGCGCCCGCAGAAGCGCTCTACAACGTGGGCGAGATCAAGAGCAATCCCTGGAAGGATGCGCCTCACACCTTCGAGACCATGGCCTGCTCCCAATGCGGCGAGATGGTCGTGGAGCGGAACACCCGCGTCAAGGCCGGAAAAATCGTCTGCATTCCCTGTTCCGGATACGACAAATAACGACGGAGTAAAATCCAGACGACTCCTCACCTAACCTCTCCCCGACAGGGGAGAGGAATGTTCATGGCCAAAGGGAGGCTTATTGTGCCTGTACTCAATATTGCCGCCGCCGGCATCGTATTCCTCTTCACTACGATCCTGACCATCGCGGGAGTGGGCTCGGCATTCATCGTCATTCCCACGTTCTACTGGCTCGGCGTTCCGCTGACCGAGGCAATGGCCATCGGCCTGCTCTTGAACGCCATCAGCATGACCTTCGCGTCGGCAAACTACATCCGCTACAAGCTGGTCCTTTTCAAAACCGCCGTTCCGATCATCATCCTCGCGGTGATCTTCTCTCCGCTCGGCGCGTACTCGACGCGGTACTTCCCGAAAAACGCGCTTATTCTGCTGTTCGCGCTCTTTCTGATCTTCGCGGCGTCGATGATGCTTTTCTATAAGCCGAAGAAGAAAGCGGAGGGGCAGGGTGACGGCGGGAAGGAGCTCAAGACCGGCGTCGGTCTCGGGATCGGCGCCGGGTATCTCGGAGGACTTCTCGGCGTAGGGGGCGGAAACTTCATTGTTCCCGCGCTCGTCTGGCTCGGTGTCGATCCCAAAAAGGCGTCTGCGACCACAGCCTTCATCGTCGTGTTCGCTTCGCTCTCGGGTTTCTTCGGCCATGCAGCAACGGGAAACATCAGCGGGAACCTGCTGGCCTTTTCGGCGGTCGGGTCCGTCGCCGGGGCGCTCCTGGGCTCATGGCTTATGCACAAGAAACTGGACGCGAATCAGGTCAAGAAGATGATCGGCATCGTGCTCTATGTCATCGCTGCAAAGATGGCGTGGGGGCTGCTGCCATGACTTCGCCACGCCTCATCCCGTGCCGAAAGCGGCACCTACCCGAAGGTGTATTGACTTCCGCCGTAACTTCTTCTATCCTCGCTGTATGACTCCACGCAAAGGGAGTGCCGGTCCGACCGCGTATACTACGTTTGACAGGATTGACTGAAGCAGCCATGGATACTCCTGCGAAAGAAGATCGCTACGCCGCTTTGCGGATCGTAGCCGCTTATGCTGTCGTGGCGGCGCTCTGGATCTATTTCTCCGATCATGCCCTGGAATTCCTGGGCGGCGACCCTCGTTTTCTGGTCCGTATCTCCGTGATCAAGGGATTTGCCTTCATCGTCGTGACCGGAGCGCTCCTGTACCAGCTCATTACTCGGCATCTGCGCCGAACGCGACTGATCTCGGAGGAGCTGCTCAAAAGCAGGGGCCTCGTCAATTCTCTGATCGAGGGGACAACGGACGCGATTTATCTGAAGGATCTCCAGGGGCGGTACCTGCTCTTCAATTCCGCAGCTGCGGCTATTACCGGCAGAGATGCGGGAAGCGTGATTGGCATGGACGATACCGCCGTGTTCAGCGCGGAAGAGGCTGCGCTGATCATGGAACGGGACCGGGGGATCATGAACGAAAACAGGGTCATGACCTTCGAAGAGCGCCTGACGGCCGCCAGCGGGGAGCAAAGGACGTTCCTGGTCACCAAAGGGCCGGTGCGCGACGCTGCGGGAACGGTCGTGGGTCTCTTCGGCATTTCCCGCGACATCACGGAGCGCAAGCGGGCAGGCGAAGAGCTCCGGGCGCTGTCGCGCAGGATCGAACTGATCCTGAATTCCACCGGTGAAGGCATCTACGGCGTGGACCTGGAGGGAAGGGTGACCTTTGTCAACGCGGCGGGCGCGCGCATGCTGGGGTGGGAGCCCGAGGAACTGACCGGCAGGAGCAGCCATGCGACGTGGCATCACTCGCGGTCAGACGGAACAGCGCTTCCCGCCGGGGAATGCCGGCTCAATGACGTGTTGCGCAACGGAGTCGCCTCGTCCGTCGAGCGGGACGTGTTCTGGCGAAAGGACGGCTCGTCGTTTCCTGTGGAGTTTACGAGCGTGCCGATCTGGGACAAGGACGCGCTCTCGGGCGGGGTCGTGACCTTCCGGGACATCACCGTGCGCCTTGCGGAAGAAGAGGAAAAACGGAGGCTCGAAGGACAGTTCCGTCAGGCGCAGAAGATGGAGGCCATCGGGCACCTTGCCGGCGGCGTGGCCCACGACTTCAACAATATCCTCACCGCCATCGTGGGGTATGCGAGCATCCTGCGCCTGAAGCTTGCCGCGGAGCATCCCTCGCTCGAATACATCGATCAGCTGCTCGCATCCGCCAGCAAGGCCGCAAATCTTACCCGCAGCCTGCTTGCCTTCAGCAGAAAGCAGGTGATCAATCCCGTTCCTGTGGATATCAATGTGATCGTCCTCAGTATGAAGAAAATCCTGGTGCGGGTCATCGGAGAGGATATCGGATGCACCGTTCGGGCCGCCGGCGCGCCCTTGATCGTGAAATGCGACCGGGGGCAGATCGAGCATGTGCTCATGAATCTGGCTACGAACGCGCGGGACGCCATGCCGCAGGGAGGGAGCCTGTCGATCTCGACGGAAGAAACGGAGATCGATGAGCGGTTCGTGCAGGCGCATCAGTATGGCGCCCCGGGAAGATACGCGCTGGTCACGGTGAGCGATTCCGGCACGGGCATGGAAAAATCCACCGTGGACCGGATCTTCGAGCCGTTCTTCACGACCAAGGATGTCGGCAAAGGCACGGGCCTCGGCCTCGCCATGGTCTATGGCACGATCAAGCAGCACGGCGGATTCATCAATGTCTACAGCGAACCGGGCATCGGAACGTCCTTCAAGCTCTATTTGCCTCTTGCGTCGACGTTCGGGCCTGTTGAGGAACTCCCTTCCCAGGCAGGTCTGGCCATGGGAAGCGAGACCATTCTCCTGGTCGAGGACGACTCCACGGTCAGGCAGGTGACGGCCTCGCTCCTGCAGATGTTCGGCTACCGCCTGATCGAGGCTGAAGACGCCGAAGCTGCGGTGGGGCTCTTCCGGCAGCATAGCGACACGGTGCAGCTCGTGATCTCCGACGTGATCATGCCGAAATTGAGCGGCAAGGACCTCTATGACCGGCTCAAACAGATCAATCCCCGGGTGAAGTTCCTGTTCGTGAGCGGCTATACGGCCGATATCCTGCTGCAGAAGGGCTTGGGGAACGAGGAGATCGGTTTCCTGTCCAAGCCGCTTCAGCCGGAGGTCCTTTCCCGGAAGATCCGCGAAATTCTGGACTCGTGACGAGCGGAAGGAGAATGGTATGGGGCATCCGAAACTGGCGGGAGCGATCATGATCGCAGAAGAGAAGGGGAAGATCGTGATCGGCGGAGATCCCGAAGGGCTCCGATCACTGGCGATGCTCCTGACCTGGCTTGCCGATGCTGACCTGGAAGCCTGGCCCTATCTCCCTTCAGGCGGCCGCGCTCATCTGCACATCTACCCGGTCCATGACATCAGCGCGAATTCGACTCCCGCGGAGATTCTGCGGCTTGATGCGAAGGGAACAGGCGAACTGCCGGAGGATGTCGGTAACGTCCCGTAGCGCCTGAAGCCGAAGAGCAGTCCAACCAGGAAAGCCGGCATGCCCTTCGGTCTGCAAAAAATCCACTTCACCTTTCCAGCCGTCAGCTATACTTTCCTGTAGGACCGCACGTGGCATCCCGCGTCCGTCGTTTGTCGTTCACCTGCGATTCGTGGAGGGACTCCCGTGCATTCGCCGACCGAATCCCCCGTACCCCGCACCGCCGCAGGCCGATCCGCGCTCTTTGCCGCCCTGGTGGCTGCGGGCGTCGCGGGCAATCTTCTTGCCTACGAGATCTTTTTCAATATTCAATTCATCTTCGGCAGCATATTCTCCATGCTGGCGCTCCAGTTCTTCCGGATGCAATGGGGAGTCCTTGCCGCGTTTCTGATCAGCCTCGCGACTTATCTTCTCTGGAACCATCCCTATGCCGTCATTATCATGACCGCAGAAGCGCTGACCGTCGGCCTGCTCACGAAGCGCCGGCACATGGGCTTCGTGATTGCCGACACACTCTACTGGCTGTTCCTCGGCATCCCACTCGTTGTCCTGTTCTATCTGGGTGTCATGCATCTCCAGACCAACACGGTCGTCGTGACGCTGATGAAACAATCGTTGAACGGCATCGCGAATGCGCTCCTCGCCCGCCTGCTTTATACGCTGATCACCATCGGCCGGATAGAAAATAGATATTCCTTCCGGGAGATCATCTTCAATCTCCTGGCGTTGTTCGTGCTGTTGCCGAGCATGCTTCTCGTATCCGTGGAAAGCAGGCATGATCTCGATGATATGAGCCAGGCCGTCCGCAGCGCACTGCGTCTGGCAGGCCAGCGGGTGAACGCCAATCTTGAGCAGTGGCTGAACCATAACATGGAAAAGGTCGTTACCCTCGCGGGAATGGCGGAACATGCTTCTCTTTCACAGATGCAAAAGAGCATAGAACTTACCAAATTGACTGAGCATGACTTCCTTCGCATGGGGCTTCTGGACAGGAACGCAACCATCATCGCCTATTCCCCCCTTGTCGACGAGCTGGGACAGAAGAACATCGGCAAGAATTTCGCCGACCGGCCGTTCGTCCCGATCTTGAAAATAAAGCTGCGACCTATGCTCTCGGAAGTAGTGATGGGAAGGATCGGCGTGCCGAAGCCGATGGTGACGATGCTTGCGCCGGTAGTCGTTCGCGGCGCCTACAATGGCTATATCACCGGCATTCTCTCCCTGCAACGGGCGAAAGACATCATTGCAATAAACGCTCGGGCGCAGGCGCTGGAAGGACTTCACTATGCCCTGCTCGACCGGCATGACAACGTTATTGTCGCCAGCAGGGAGGATCTCAAACCGATGACCCCGCTCGTTCGCGGAGCGGGCGAATGGAAGCAGCTGGAAGCGGGCATCTCGCAATGGACGCCGTACAGCGCGAAGAATGTATCATTCTCGGACCGCTGGAAAAACTCCTTCTATGTTTCAGAGATCCCTGTGGGGGCGCTGTCGGAATGGAAGCTGGTGCTGGAACAGCCGATTGCCCCGATACAGATGGCCCTTTCCCTGCAGTACTCCGAGCAGTTCATCAGGCTCTTCGTGCTGCTGCTGATCGCTCTGGTGATCATCGACGCGGTAAGCCGGCGGATCGCGAGGTCCTTTGGAAGACTGGGCGAGTCATCGACAGGCCTTCCGGCCAGACTTGCGGCTGGGGATGACATTGCGTGGCCGGGCAGCGCAATCCTGGAGGCGCAGCAGTTGACGGACAACTTCCGTGATATGTCGTCGGCTCTTGCAGCGCAGTTCAGGGAAATCCGGACCATAAATACCGAGCTCGAAGCACGGGTGCAGGAGCGGACGCGGGAGTTGCGGGAGAGCGAAGGACGGCTCCGAACGCTCATCGAGAGCACCAGCGACTGGATCTGGGAGGTCGACGAGAACGCACGGTACACCTACAGCAGCCCCCAGGTGCGGGATTTGCTGGGGTACGACCCCGAGGAGATCATCGGGAAGACCCCCTTCGATTTCATGCCGCCCGAGGAGGCCGAACGCGTTTCAGCAGAATTCGGGCTCCTTGTCCGCGGCCGGCAGCAGATCCGGGGGCTCGAAAACGTCAACATTCGCAAGGACGGCCTGCAGGTCGTGCTGGAAACGAACGCCGCACCCATCGTCGATTCCGACGGAGTGTTCCATGGATACCGGGGCATTGACCGCGATATCACGGAGCGGAAAAAGACGGAAGCCGCGTTGCGCACAAGCGAAGAGCGGCTCACCCGCGCCCAACGGGTCGCAAAGATCGGGAACTGGGACTGGGAGATCGCGACGAACAGGCTTGCCTGGTCCGATGAAGTGTTCCGGATCTACGGACAGGACCCTCTTCGGGACACGCCGTCGTATGACACCGTGATCAATACGCTGGCCCCGGAATGCCGCGATCAGTTCACGAAAACCATCGAGAATGCCTTACAGCAGGGTGCGCACTTTGAAGGGGAATACCGGATCATCCGTTCGGACGGGGAGGTCAGGTATACGCACACGGTCGGCGAGGTCGTGCGCGATGATGCCGGCAGGCCGATGACCATGTTTGGCGTGGTACAGGACATCACCGAAAGAAAACTGGCCGAAGACCGTGTGCGCCAGCTGGCAAACGAGCAACAGATCATCCTCAATACCGTCGCCATCGGCGTTGCCTATGCAAAGGAACGGAAGCTTGTCTGGACCAATCCCGCGTTCCAGAATATGTTCGGTTACGGCCGGGAGGAGACCGAGGCGATCGAGGCGAGGCGCCTGTATGCTGAGGTCCGGGACTATGAACGCGTGGGCGCCGAGGGGTATGCGCGAATTGCAACCGGAACGAGTTATTCGACGGAAGTGCAGGCAAAGAGGAAGGACGGAACGTTCTTCTGGCTGAATCTGACCGGCACAGCGGTGAAGCCAGGCGATCCGGCGCAGGGATCCATCTGGATGTTTCAGGACGTTACGTCACGGAAGGATGCTGCTGAGCGGCTGCAGGAAAGCGAGCGGCTTTTCCGCGAGGCGATAGAGTTTCTCCCCATGCCGATCGGCATCGCCGCGGAGGACGGCTCGATCCACCGGTACAACAAGAGTTTTGTGGAGACCTACGGTTTCACGGTCAGGGATATTCCTACGATCGAAGCATGGCTGGTGAAAGCATACCCCGATACCGCCTACCGGGAGCGCTGCCGGCAGGTGTGGCAATCTGATGTACAGAAGGCCGTCGCCATGCAGGGATCGACGCCGACACGGGAATACGATGTCACCTGCAAGGATGGCAGGGTGAAAAATGTCGAGATCACGATGCGGCCTATCGGCTCCCTCTTCATTGCCGCATTCTATGACGTTACCGCCCGGAAGCATGTGGAAAAAGATCTTGTGGAAAAAACGTTGCAGCTCGAGGACCTTACCCGCAGCCTGGAGCAGCGCGTGAGCGAGGAGATCGCCACCCGGGTCAAGGGCGAACAGCTGCTGATCCAGCAGTCGAAGATGGCCGCCATGGGGGAGATGCTGGGCGCCATCGCGCACCAGTGGCGCCAGCCGTTGAACGCGCTGGGGCTGATCATCCAGAACCTGCGGGATGCCCACGCCTACGGCGAGCTCGATAAGGACTATCTGGAGAGGACCGTAGAAAAATCAATGGCTCAACTGAGACACATGTCCAAGACCATTGACGATTTCCGCAATTTCTTCCAGCCCGACAAGGAGCGGGGGGTGTTCGACACGATGCGTGCCGTGGGCGACGTGCTGTCGCTGTTCTCGGCACAGATGGCGGCGAGCGGCATCGACTTTCAACTGATCTGCCGCGACCACAACAAGACCTTCACCCGCCTCGACGAAATCGCGCCCTGTCCGAACAAAACCATGATCGGGTTCCGGAACGAGTTCGAGCATGTGATCATGAACCTCATTAATAACGCCCGCGATGCGATCATCGACGGAAGGGAATCGGGACGATTGGATCGGAACGCACGGGGCAGCATTGTATGCGAATTCCGTCAGGCAGGTGGCATGGTGACCATTACGCTCAGCGATAACGGCGGCGGGATGCCCGATGATATCCTCAGCAGGGTCTTCGAACCCTACTTCACGACCAAGGGGCCGGGCAAGGGCACGGGCCTCGGGCTCTATATGTCCAAGGTCATTATTGAGGACCATATGCAGGGGAAACTGAGCGCGCGGAACGGCGATGAGGGAGCGGTATTCACCATCGAACTCCCGCGTGCGTGAGAAAGGGCCGACTGTGGCTGAACGGGAGCAATTGGACCTTGCGGTGCTCTACACCGAGGACGATGAAACGACGCGTGACGAGGTCAGTCTCTTCCTGAAACGACGGGTGCGGTCGCTGGCAACCGCGTCGAACGGCCGCGAGGGGCTCGAGCGGTTCCGCGAGGAACGGCCGGATGTGGTCGTCACGGACATCCGGATGCCCGTGATGGACGGCCTCGCAATGGCGCGGACCATGCGGACCGAATATCGCGGCATTCTGATCGTGGTGACGACGGCGCACAGCGATGTGAACAGCATGCTGGATGCGATCGATATCGGCGTGGACCAGTACGTGATCAAACCGGTGGAGACCGGGAAATTGCTGGCAGCCCTCGAAAAATGCTCGGAAATCATCGAATACCGGCGGGCGCACAAGACCTATCTGGCCGAGCGGGAGCGGCTCATCGCTGAACTGCAGGAAGCCCTGGCCAAGGTGAAACTGCTGAGCGGTTTCCTGCCGATCTGCGCTTCCTGCAAGAAGATCCGGGACGATAAGGGGTACTGGCAGCAGATCGAACTGTACATCCGGGAGCATTCGGAGGCGGAATTCTCGCACGGCATCTGTCCGGACTGCGCGACCAAACTCTACGGGAAATACCTGAAAGAGGAGAAGTAGCGGATTGCGCGGATCAGGGGTTGATTAGGAAGTCGCCGGATTCAGCCCGGCCTCCGCTTACCACGACGCGCCGGCCCTGGACGGCCAGCCTGCCTTCGGCGAAGAGCTGGATGGCCCGGGAAAAGATCTTGTGCTCCTGGACCAGGATGCGGGCGGCCAGGGTGTCCTCCGTATCGCTGTCCAGTACGGGGACCGCGGCCTGGATGATGATGGGTCCCGTGTCCACGCCTTCATCCACGAAATGGACGGTGCAGCCCGAAAATTTCACGCCTTGTTCGATTGCCGCCTGCTGAACATGGAGGCCGGGGAACGCCGGGAGCAGGGCGGGGTGGATGTTCATGATCCGGTTGGGGTAGGCCTGGACCAGGACCTTCGTGATGATGCGCATGAACCCCGCCAGGATAACCAGGTCCACGCTGTGCTTTCGGAGTTCCTCGATCAGCAGGCCGTCGTAGGCTTCGCGTTTGCCCTTGTGCCCCGCGGCGCTGATGTGGACTGCGGGGATATGGCGTTTTCGGGCCCGCTCGAGCGCAAAGGCCTCCGCCTGGTCGCTGATCACCACGGCGACCTCAGCGGAAAGCCTGCCCTGCTCGATATTGTCGATAACCGCCTGGAGGTTGGAGCCCCTGCCGGAAACGAGGACGCCGATGCGTATTTTCTTCATGGAAGTGTGCTCACGTGCGGATAGAGATGTCAGGCCATTATCAGGCTGCCTGCAGCTTCTGACTTCTCGGTTTCTCGTCGGTTTTCTACTTTCTCTTTCCTTTTGACTTGTGACCCCTGACTCCCTGCTCCTGCCTTTCCTCGTACATCACCACCTGCTTGCCCTTGACGATCTCTCCGACGAGAAAAGGCTTCTCGCCCAGTTTTTCCGCTTTTTTCATGACCTTTTCGGCCTGCGCCTTCGGCGCCGCGAGGATCATGCCCAGCCCCATGTTGAAGGCCCGGTACATTTCCTCGTCGTCCACGCCCGCCTTCTTTTGGATGAGCTTGAAGATCGGCGGAATGTCCCAGGACTTCTTGCGGATCAGCGCCTGCGTGCCCTTGGGGAGGATGCGCGGCGTATTCTCGGTGATGCCGCCTCCGGTGATATGCGCCATTCCACGGATATCGAACTCCTTCAGGAGCGCAAGAAGCGTCCGTGCGTAGATCTTTGTGGGCGTGATCAGCACCTCGCCGAGTTTGGGCCCGCCAAGTTCCGTCAGGATGTCGTCGACGCCATAGCCCGCTTTCTCGAAGAGGACCTTGCGCACCAGGGAATAGCCGTTGCTGTGCAGGCCCGACGATGCGAGGCCGATGAGCTGATCGCCCGGTTTGATCCGGGACCCGTCGATAATGTCCTTTTTCTCCACGACGCCCACGGCGAAACCCGCAAGATCGTATTCGTCGTCAGCGTAGAATGACGGCATCTCGGCGGTTTCGCCTCCGATCAGCGCGCAGCCCGCCTGCCTGCAGCCGTCGGCGATGCCCTTGACCACCTGGGAGTGCTCTTGGGGTTTGAGCTTGCCCGTGGCAAAGTAGTCCAGGAAGAAGAGCGGCTCGGCCCCCTGGACTGCGATGTCGTTCACGCACATGGCCACGAGATCGATGCCCACCGTGTCATGCCTGTTCATCAGGAAGGCGATCTTGAGTTTCGTGCCCACGCCGTCGGTCCCCGAGACGAGCACAGGATTCTTGTATTTCTTCAGGGCAAAAAGACCGCCGAAGCCGCCGATGCCGCCCAGGACCTCGGGTCGAGCGGTTGCCTTGACGAAGGGCTTGATTTTCTGGACAAAAAGGTCGCCCGCATCGATATCGACGCCGGCATCTTTATACGTAATGGTCATAGTCGTCCTTTGCCCGAAGGGATGGGATAAAAATCGGCACAATACTACCTATAACTTGCGGTAAAGTCAACAAGATTTTGCGATTTCCTCAGGAATGAGAGGGATTTCGCGAGGAGGGGCTATTTCGACACCTTTTTCTGGATGTCTTGGACCGTGGGATTGCTCAAAAGGTTGAGGAATTTCGGGTTTGCCATGAGCGTCGCCATGTCGCCGGAGGAAAGGGCCTGCATGATCTCTGGGTCGCTCATGATCTTCTGGAATTCTGGGTCATTCTTGAGCGATTCGATCTTGCCCATGATCTCCTGATCGGAGAGCATCTTCTGCTGGAGCGGCTCGAGGTTCGCATTGGGCTGCGGAGCGGGGGATGAGCTGCCTTTCGGCCGGATGACGCGGACCCTGGAGTCCTCGACTTTCACGGTGCCGAGAGCAGGGGTTTTGATCGTGTAGATGCCGTTGCTCAGGGATTGTACCTCTCCGGAAATGACGCTCCCGTCAGTGAGTTCGATCTCTTTCAACTCGCCGGCGAGGAGACTGCCGGAGATGAAAATAATCAACACGACAGCGGCGAACACTATGATCACTTGTTTGATCATGGCTCATACTCTATCCCATGGCCGAGGGGAATGCAAGGGCCTTGCGAGATATTTTTGGCTGAAAAGGATCGGGTTCCGGGAGTGCACCGGTGCCTTGTCTGGCGGCAGCAAGCTACTTTTTCGTGATCGTTGCGGTGATGTCCTTCCCCGTTTTGGCGATTCCGGCCAGCTTATTGCCTGTGGTATTGCACCACGCTGCGATGTCTTTTTCAAAACCGGGATCATCGGCGGTCACCTCATAGATGTCGCCGGATGCGCCCTTCCTGATCTCGCTCGATGTCTTGACGATCGGGAGGGGACAGGAGAGTCCTTTGAAGTTCAGTTTGAACGTTGCCATGGGGCCTCCTTTGACGAGAAAAGCTTCCGCTTCGATTATAGTTCCCTTTGGGGAAAAATGCGGGTTTTTTCTCCTTTCAACAACAGGCGGCATCGGGATCGGGGTGATGAATCCCTGAAGTTGGCCGTCAGTCGCCTGCGCAGCCGATGAACCGGACCGTCCCTTGTGCAAGATCGGAATCGGCGATGACCCGCAGGCCGTCCAAACGGAACTCTTCGACGAGTTCCTGGATGTTCCGACGGTGCTGGCCCACGGTGCTGGCAAGATCCCGGGGGTGGACAGCCAGCACGGGATTCCGAACATCCCGCACCGTCAGGGCTGCGCGCATACGCTCGAGCATGATCGTTGATCGCACAAGCTGTCCGAAAGCCGGATGCCAGGGGCCTGCCGCCACTGCGCCCGGATCAGCGAGCGACTCGCCGGCCTGCAGGCCGACCCGGGCGACCTGGATGCCCGCCTGTTCAAAGGCGACAACAGCGGAAGCGCACCAGGTTACCGCCTCGTCCAGCGAGAGCGGCAGATATTCTCCTCGGCGGTACAGGATTTCAAGAGGTGTCCCCTTGAGGACGAGCGCAGGATAGAGCCGTACGAGATCGGGTGCGAGGCTGATGGTCGTTGCCACGGTTTTCCGGAAGCAGTCGGGGGAATCGCCCGGCAGTCCGGGCATGAGCTGGCATCCGACGCGGAAACCGGCGCTCCGCAGCCGGGCAACGGCCGTTATCGTATCGCCGGAGGCATGGCCGCGACCGGAAGCTGCCAGCACCCCGTCATCCATGGATTGCACGCCGAGTTCGACGGTGGAGACATCATGGTTTTTCAGCAACGCCAGGATGTGCGGATCGATGCAGTCAGGCCTGGTTGAGATGCGGATGGAGGAGATGCTGCCGGAAGCACGAAAGGGCCGGACCGGGGCAAGATATGCTTCCTGAACGCGATCGGGAAGGGCCGTGAAGCTGCCGCCGAAGAATGCGACCTCTGCAGGTTTCCTGGAAGGCCGGGATGCAAGATAGGATTCGATGACAACGGGGATGTCCTTCGGATCCGGCGCGACTGCCGTTCCCGTGATCCGCTTCTGGTCGCAGAATACGCACCGGTGAACGCATCCCGCATGGGGAATGAAAAAGGGGATGATCATGATTGATGGACTCGCAAAAAAATCTATCTAGCCACAGAGGTCACAGAGGACTCAGAGGAATGATTTCAATCTTTTAAAGACTTACCTCTGTGCGTTCTGTGGCAGATCTTGACTTATTACGATTTCATCATTATTGCGATCGGGATACGTAATAGAGGGGAACGTTTAGCTCTCCTGTATTCTGGCTCCTGGCTCCTGACCCCTCAGTTTATCATAGGCTTCCCGCGCCGCCCGTTGCTCGGCTTCTTTCTTGCTTTTACCCGTGCCGCAGCCGAAGACCTCGCCCCGGATCAGGAGCTCCACGGTGAATTCCTTCTGGTGATCCGGGCCGGACTGGGAGGTGAGCCGGTACTCCGGAAGCGTTTTCAGCCGATCCTGGCTCAGTTCCTGCAGCGCTGTCTTGTAATCGGTCAAGCTTCCCGCGGAGTGCACGCGGTCAAAGGTTTGACGGAAATTACGCTCGATGAACGAGGATGCAGCGCCGAGGCCGGAGTCCAGATAAATAGAAGCGACGAGCGCCTCGAGCGTGTTCGCCAGCAGGGAATCCTTCCTGCGGCCGCCGGACTGCTCCTCTCCCTTGCCCAGGAGGAGGTAGTCGCCCAGGCCCAGATCACGCGCTACCGCGGCCAGGGATGGCTCGCTCACGATCATGGCGCGGAGCCGCGACAGCTCTCCCTCGGGAGCCCGCGGCAGCGCGGCCATGAGCAGCTGGCTCACGACGAGGTTCAGAACGGCATCGCCGAGGAACTCCATGCGTTCGTTGTGCTCGGCAAGCTTGTTCTCGTTGGCGTAGGATTTATGGGTGAGCGCGCGCTCCAGCAACTGCAGGTCCCGGAACGAGTGGGAAATTCGCTGCTGGAGCTCCGGTGCCGGCCGCATGGCGAATTACCGGAAACGCCTGAACACGAGGGTGGCGTTCGTTCCGCCGAGACGGAAGG
>JAKAHZ010000084.1 GCA_021814615.1 Nitrospirota bacterium
CCTTGGCCGACGCGATGACGAGCGGTACGAGTACGCTCGCCCTCCCGATATGCAACTCCGCGACCATGACCGTGAGCGCCGTCAGGATGAGCAGCGCGATCCAGACAACGATGAAGGTGCTTGTCGGGACGGTATGTTTTCCCTGTTCCTGCATGTTCTCGTTATCCGTTCTTTCGTCCTGAAGTTGGAACGTTGAGCCCTGCACTGCACTATTCGAATGGTTTGCCGCACTTCCTGCAGCGTTCCGGCGCCATGCAGGACCATCCGTAGATCTCCATCCTTCCGATTCGCCAGGTCCGGAGCAGCACGGGAGTGCCGCACTGCGGACAGCGCGCAAAAAATGCGTACAGGATGTAGACCACGACGCTCGCGCCCAGAAAGAGGAGCAGCGCCAGGGAGCCGCCGAAGAGGTCCCACAGGCCCGAACCGATGATCAGAAAGACCGCGATCCAGATTGTCCACAGGAGACGGTGCCGTGATCTCCGGTTCATGCGCCTCCCTAGGTGATCAGGTAGAACAGCGGGAAGAGGTAGATCCAGATCAGGTCCACGAGGTGCCAGAACAGGCCGCTGTTCTCCAGTTTTACGTAATCCTTTCCGTTCACCGTGCCCCGGAGCACCATGACAAGAACGCCGGCAAGGACCGCCATGCCGGCAATGACGTGAATGCCGTGCAATCCGGTCATCACGTAATAGAGCCCGTAGAAGAGGATCGTGCCGTGGCTTTTTGCCAGGAGCTCTGGCGAATCGGGGTAGATGCCTTCATGAATGTGGCCGGTCCATTCGAAGTACTTGTTCACGAGGAATAGGAGGCCCAGAGCGATCGTGACGCCCAGGAGCACGGCCGCGCTCGCTCTCCGGTCCTGCTTTATCGCGTTGATGGCAAGTGCGACGGTCAGGCTGCTCGTGATCAGGATGACCGTGTTGACCGTGCCGATGAAGACGCTCAGCTCCGTTGCGGCCCGGTGAAAATCGTCGTGGTGCAGGCTGCGGTAGACCGAGTACAGCAGGAAGAGTCCGCCGAAAAGGATGATCTCGGTGAACAGAAAGAACCACATGCCGAGCTTGGAACCGATGTAGTCCTTGTGTTCGCTATGTATCGGAGCATCTGTCATCGGAATCATCGGAATAAAGGAATTCCCGGTTTCTCTGTGGCGAGGTCGTTAACCGCCGGGAATGGGTTACTCTTCGGGCCCCTGAGTCTTGGTGGCCTGACCGTTTCCCTTCTCCCTGCTAAGATTTATTTTTTTCCTCTATGAGTATTCATAGGGCCCCGTGGTTACGACCGGGACGGTCTCGAAGTTCTCCGCAGGCGGAGGCGACGAGGTGTGCCATTCGAGGGTGGTTCCGCCCCAGGGGTTGTTCCCCGCGGCCTCTCCGGACCTGGCCGACCGTATGAGGTTCACCGCCATCAGGATAATGCCCGACGCCAGGATCCACGACCCGATGGTCGAGATCAGGTTGGGCAGGGCGAACTGCGGCAGGTAGTCGTAGTACCGCCGGGGCATGCCTTCCCAGCCGAGCACGAACATGGGGAAATAGAGCGTGTTGAATCCGACGAAGAGCAGGAACCACGCCGTCTTGGCAACACCTTCCCGGTACATCCTGCCGGTGATCTTGGGGAACCAGTAGTAGATGCCCGCGAAGAAGGCGAAGGCCGTGCCGCCGAACATGACGTAATGAAAGTGTGCGACGATGAAGTAGGTGCCGTGCACCTGGACGTTCGTGGCCAGGGCGCCCTGGACCAGGCCGGTGAGGCCGCCGATGGAGAACAGGAAGATGAACGCTAGGGTGAAAAGGAGCGGCGCCCGGACCTCGATGGATCCCTTGTAGAAGCTCGCGACCCAGTTGAAGACCTTGATGCCGCTCGGGATGGCCACGAGGAAAGTGAGGAGCGAGAAGATCATCCGGGATTCGTCGCTCATGCCGCTCGTGAACATATGGTGGCCCCAGACGAGGTAGCCGAAGAAGGCGATGCCCAGGCTCGAGAGCGCGATGGCTGTGTACCCGAAGATGGAACGCCGGCTGAAGACGGGGATGATCTCGGTTACCACGCCCATGCCGGGAAGGATCATGATGTAGACCGCGGGATGGGAGTAGATCCAGAAGAGGTGTTCGAAGAGGATCGGATCGCCGCCCTTGGCCGGATCGAAGAACCCGACGCCGAAGAACCGCTCCACGATGATCAGGAGCAGGGTGATGGCGAGGATCGGTGTGGCAAGAAGCTGCACCCATCCCGTGGCGTAGAGCGACCAGACGAAGAGCGGCAGGCGCTTCCATTTCATGCCCGGCGCGCGGAGGCGGTGGATCGTCGTGAGGAAATTGAGGCCCGTGAGCGTCGACGACATGCCGAGGAGGAAGACGCCGAAGACGGCGAGCGAGACGTTCGTGCCGGTCCTGATGCTGTAGGGGACGTAGAAGGTCCAGCCTGTGTCAGGCGGTCCGCCGCCGGTGAAGAGCGATGTCAGGGCGCAGGCGGCGCCGCTGATGTAGAACCACCACGACAGCAGATTGATGCGCGGGAAAGCCACGTCGCGCGCGCCGATCTGGAGCGGCAGGAGGAAGTTGCCGAGCACCGCGGGAATGCCGGGAATGATGAAGAGGAAGATCATGATCACGCCGTGGAGCGTGAACACGGAATTATAGGTCTGGGCGGAGATGAAATGCACGCCCGGGGCGATCAGCTTCGCCCGCATGAGGAGGCCCAGGGACATGCCGACGAGGAAGAAGGTAAAGAGCGACGTGCCGTAGAGAAGGCCGATCCTCTTGTGGTCCGTCGAGAAGATCCAGGCGAAGATGCCGCGATGGTTCGACGGCGCGGTGTAGAAGCCGGAGGTCATCGGTCAGTACTCCCCCCGCTGACGCTTCGTGGTGATCATCAGCCAGGCGAAGAATGAACCGGCGACGAGGACCATCACGGTCCCCACGACCTTGAGCACATTGAAGACATAGGTGTGCTTCAGGGGATCATAGCTGAAACAGTAGTTCAGGACCCTGCCCGCCGTACGGACGACCTTGCCCTGTCCCGCCTCGGTGACCGCCATGGTGACATCAAGGGGAAGGAAGGACGTCCCGTACAGATAGCGGACGATCTTCCCGCCCGGCGCCAGGACCACGACGGTCATGGGATGGGAAAAATCTTCACCGTCGCGCTGGAAACGGAAACCGACGGCATCGGTGAACTTCCGGACATTCTGATTGTCCCCCGTCAGGAACCGCCAGGCATCGGAGGGGAAGGGTTTGCCGATGGCGGCAAGGTAGTTCGGTTTCTTCTCGCGGGCAAGCGCCGGTGTCTCCCGCTCATCGAAACTGAGCGCGACGACGCGAAAATCCCTGCCCGGCTTTACGAGGTCGATCCTGCCCAGCGCCTCGGCCAGGCCGTTCAGGAGCAGCGGGCATTCATGCATGCAGTGAAAATAGACGGGGGCGACGATCAGCGGCTTGTCCATGAGCGACCGGAGATCGACGGGGTTTCCCTCTTCGCCGCGAAACGTGATGCCGTCGGGGATCGTCGCGCCGAGCCGCTCTTCGAGCGAGATGTTTGCCGTCGAGGCACCGGTCTCATGCCCCAAGGCGGGAGAGATGTTCTGAAGAGTGAACAGGATGACGAAAAGGAGCAGGCGCACGCAACGACCTCGCACGGGGGAATGAACAGAAGATACCGCAACGTTCGGCCAAATGCAAGACCGGCGATCATGTTCCGGCTTGTTCCCGGTGCGCGGCTGCGGTATCATTACGGCAGGCCCTGCATGAACATCCTCCTGATCAGCACCAATCGTAATGTCCATCCCATGCCCGTCATGCCCATCGGCGTGTGCGCCGTCGCGGAATCCTGCGAGCGCAACGGGCACGCCGTCAAGCTCGTGGACCTGATGTTCGACCGCGACGCTGCCGCGTCGATCGGCGCGGCCATTACAGCACACCGGCCGGACGTGGTCGGTCTTTCCGTCCGGAATATCGACAACAACGACATGCGGGACCCCGTCTTTTTCCTGAACGATCTGGCGCAGCTGGTGAACGCCGTGCGGAAGACGACCGGGGCGCCGGTCGTCCTGGGCGGGGCGGCATTGGGCGTCATGCCTGAGGCGATCATGCGCCACGCGGGCGTTTCCTGCGCGGTGGTGGCCGACGGGGAATACGTCTTTCCGCTGCTCGTCGACCGGATCGCCGCAGGCGGCCCCTTCGACGACATCCCCGGTGTCGCTTTGCTGAACCAGGGGGTGTTTTCCCAGACCGGCGCGGCCCCGCAGGGGAGCCTTTCCGGCTGCATTGCGCCGGATTATCATCGCTGGGTGAACGTGGGCGCTTATCGCGCCCATCTGGCTGCTGCGCCGCTTCAGACCAAGCTGGGATGCCCCTTTCAATGCGTCTACTGTACGTACCGCAGGATCGAAGGCGCCGGATACCGGCTCTGCGATCCCGAGGCGGTTGCCGAAGCGGTGACGCGCCTTGTGGTTTCGGGCATCCGGGACATCGAGTTTGTGGACAGCGTATTCAACGCGCCGCGCGAACACGCGCTCGCGGTCTGCGAGGCCCTGGCCCGCCGCGATCACCGGGCGCGGCTCCAGAGCCTGGAGCTCAATCCGGCGTTCATCGATGACGAGCTGCTGACCGCCATGGAGCAGGCGGGATTCGTCGGCATCGGCGTTACCGCGGAGAGCGCCTCCGAGCCCGTGCTGCGCGGGCTCCGGAAGGGTTTTACCCGTTTGCAACTCGTGCAGGCCGCGGAGGTCGTGCGCAGGCATCGGATCCCCTGCGCCTGGATCTTTCTCATGGGCGGCCCGGGAGAATCACAGGAAACCGTGCGGGAGACCCTGGACTTCGCCGCGGCCGTGCTGCGGCCGCAGGATGTGGCATTCTTCAATGTGGGGATCCGGATGTATCCGGGCACGGAACTGGAGCGGATCGCGCGCGAGGAAGGCTATTTCAATCTTTCTCCCCAGGACATGCTGCGGCCCCTTTTTTATGTGAGTCCGTCGCTCAGCGCCGCCTGGATCATGGACGAGATCAAGCGCTCCCTTGCCGGCAACATGAGCTTTCTGAGCTCCGATTCCCTGAATCTTTCCTTTCTCCCGTCGATCCATCGGATCGGGTATCTCTTCGGCCTGCGGCCGCCGCTCTGGAAATACACGCGCCGCATCCGTCGAACCCTTCGTATGTTCGGCATGGATGTGTGAGAGACAGGAGACAAGAGACAGGAGACAGAAAACCTCTTGTCAGCGACTCATTCCCTATGCAGAAAGAACAGAAAGAAAACATCGTTCCCCATGTCGGCGCATTTGCGGTTGCCGTTCCTCCCTACAGCGCTGACCAGGAATTTGCCGAAGCGTTCATGCGAAAGCATTTCAGCGGCCGGCTCTCGAACCGCAGCCAGGGGCTTCTTCGCGCCATCTTCAGCCATCCCAGCATCAGAAAACGCCATTTCGCCTTTGACGACCCCCGGGAAATCGTGGACGAGGGGCCGGACAGGCGGGTCGCGCGGTTCACGGAACGCTCGATCGGTCTTGCCGCGCAGGCCATCACGCAGGCGATCGACCGCGCAGGTATTTCTGCGGGGGAAATCGACGGGATCGTGGTGAACACCTGCACGGGGTATATCTGCCCGGGCATCTCCACCTATCTCATCGAGCGGCTCGGCCTGTCCCGGAGCATCCGGGCCTACGACCTGGTGGGGAGCGGCTGTGGAGGCGCGATCCCGAACCTGCAGCTCGCCGAGACGTTGGTGCGGTCGGGATCCGGCGCCGTGCTGTCGGTATCGGTGGAGATCTGCAGCACCACGTTCCAGATGGACAATGACCTGAGCCTGATCCTGTCCAATGCGCTCTTCGGCGACGGCGCATCCGCTGCCGTGGTCTGGGGCCGGCGGGAGGGATGGGAGCTGTCGGCGTCGGCCGCGCACTACGCGCCGGAGCACCGGGAAACGATCCGGTATGTCCACAAGAACGGTCAGCTCTTCAACCGGCTTTCCCTCAGGCTTCCCGATCTGGTGAGCGGAGCCGCATCGGCGGTGGTAAGCAATGTGCTCGCACAGCGGGCGCTTGGAACCGGGGATATCCGGCATTGGGCGTTGCACACCGGCGGTGAGAAGATCATCAACGCCGTGCGGGACGGAATCGGCATTCCCGAAGCGTCCCTGGGACCCACGCGCCGTGTTCTTCGCGAGTACGGCAACATGTCGTCCCCCACGGTCTGGTTCGTTCTGGATGAGATTGAGAAGAACCCCGTCGCTCAAGGCGACTGGGCGGTGATGGTTGCCTACGGCGCAGGCCTGTCCGGCCACGCCTATTTGCTCAGAAGAGCATGATCCCGCGGATCACGTCTTTCAGCGCTTGAGCTGTCGAAGCAGCCCGAAAAAATCAACCGTTCCCCAATGTTCGATAAAGAAACCGCCGGAAACGCGGAGAATATCCGTGGAAGAGAAGGTGACGTAGCTGCCCGTGGCGGGGACGCCCAGATACTCGGCGCGGTGCGTGCCGCTCCAGATGAAGTGCGCGGCGACAAGATCGTTCCGCATGAAGGAGATGTCGTTCTTTACCCGGAGGTCGGGAAAGGCGGCAAGGCGTTTTGCGAAGTAGGCTTTGATCGCCTCCCTGCCCGCCGTGGAGCTGCCGGAGCCTGCCAGGGCCTGGTGCTGGATGAATCCTTCCTCCGCATACATGCGGTCAAGGAGGGCCAGGTCATGGCTGTTCAGGGCAGCGAGGAAGTCCCCGAGAAGCCGGGCGCCGGCCTCATTACCCGCTTCATCGGGCGCGACAGGCGCTGCCGCTGATTGCGCAACTCCCCCCGCGGCAAGCACGGCCGCCAGTGAAAGAAACGTCCTGCGCTCCATTGTTTCTGCTCCTCTCCCCGGTCAGCGAGGCGCGGGTGAAAAAAGAGGGGAAAGGCGTGACCGTTTTCCGCTGTTCCCCTTGAGCGGCGAAGAACGGTGCGCGCGTCTCCCCTCCACGTGCAGTCTCGAACCGTAGTGTTCAGGCTGCGCGCTTGCTTGCTGCCTTGTGACGCCGGACCAGCCAGGTCGGCGCAATGCCTGTCCCGCGCTTGGCCATATACCCGAGCCAGATGTTCAGCATGCCCATGGGTTCGAGATAGCGGGCATGGCTGAGCGGCCCTGCGTCGATGGCGTCGAAGCCCATGCTCTCGATCAACGCATGAACGGCCTTCTTCGCCTTGTCGTCATCACCCGCATAGAATACCGCAGCACGAACGTCGCCTCCGAAATCGGCGCCCTCGGACAGCACCTGGGCGAAGGTCGTATTGAAGGCCTTGACGATCCTCGCCGTCGGGAGCGTCTTGGCCAGCTCCTCGGCAAAGGACGTGGTGTATCCGACGCTCAATCCCGACATGTCGGGCTTGAGCGGGTTGGCGATGTCAATAACGGTCTTGCCGTTCAGGTCGCCTGCGCTCCTGAGCGCTTCGGCCTGCGATCCCGCGGGTGTCGCGGCAATCACGATGTCCGCATCCCTGGCAACGTCTCCGGCCGCCACCACGCGCACCGTCGGCCCGATGCCGGAAGCCACGGCCTCGGCCTTGGCGCGGTCCTTTGCGGTCAAGAGCACATCATGTCCCGCGAGCGCGATTCTTTTGGCCAGCGCGGAACCCATGTTGCCGGAACCGATGATCCCTATCTTCATAGAGTTCCTCCCATTTTTCGGTCATTCCGATATGAAGCAGGATAAATAATGTCCTGTTGAATGTATATCGCCGGATCGCTGTTTTGTCAAGTGACCGGCCCTATCGGCAAAAAAAGGGCGGAGACCCTTACGGTCTCCGCCCTCAGGAGGGATCCATTCCCCTTTTCCTTAGAAATAGGGTTGAATGGATTGGGGGGTTGCAACGTACCAGATTTCCTTGATGCCGTGACCGTTCGTGTCGCCGGGCCCTTTGTCGCCGGCAAAGTAATAGAGCGGCCACCCTTTGAAGGTAACCTGTTTTTTCCCGTCAGGGCGGGTGAACTCGCCGAAATCCTTGGCGGCCGTTCCCGCAGGAGCGGCAACTGAATCGGCGTAATAGGCCGGCCATTTTTCAAGGCACGCGCCCGTGCAGCCGCTCCGGTCCGGTTTATCCTTGGTGATGTAATACAGGGTCATGCCCTTGCCGTCTGCCAGGTATTTTCCGACGCCGTCCTTGGATTTAATCTGGACGGAATCAGCCGCTGCTACAACACTGCTCATCATGGCCATTGCCGCGATGGCCGCCACGATCATGAATGTGATCCTCAACCGGCTCTTCATGTCGGACTCCTTTCTGCGAATGAGGGGGAACCGTGTTGCCCGTCGGTTGCCGCGTTCTGCACCGCAAACCGCCACTCTATATTCCTTCCTTGTTAAACAGGATAGCATTAATCCTACATAATGTCAATTTCCTGCCGTTGAATCGCCTGCGCGAGAATCTGCTGCGTCGACGGTCAATTGGCTGCCGCCGGCTTGGCCAGTGCGGCATTCACCGCGGCGGGATGCAGTCACGTCATGATGCTGTGATACTGTTTGACATTCATCTGCGCGTTGTCTTATAATTCAACACGTTCCGCGCATTTCCGGAGAGGGAGCGGGCGAACAAACGCTGTTTTGGGAGCCGACATGGCCGAACGAAAAAAACTGGGCGATCTGATGAAAGAGGCGGGGCTGATCGACGATTTTCAGCTCGAAGCCGCCTTGTCGCATCAGCGCAACTGGGGTGGGAAGCTCGGGGCGATTCTGGTGGAGCTGGAGTTTGCCCGGGACGAGGACATCGCCCGCATCATTTCCGAGAAGATGAAGGTTCCCTATGTGAACCTCTTCGAACCGGAGCTGAATCCGGAGGTGCTGCGGCTCCTCAAGCCCGAGATGGCCAAGAAGTTCGGCGTGATCCCGGTGCGGAAAGAAGTCAACGCCTTGGTGCTCGCCATGTCCGACCCCCTGGACATCGAGACGATGGACAATATCCGGTTCATCACCGGCCTGTCCATCAAGCCGGTGCTCGCCATGCAGTCGGAGATCAAGGATGCCATCAGGAAGTACTACGACGGCGAACCGGTGACGCGTAAGGGCGCGATCACATTCCGCGACACGGCGAAGAAATCGGCTCAGATGGAGATCGTGCGCGAAGTGCCCGATATTACCACGATGGAGTTCCAGAGCGCCCTGGATCTCGTGAACCTCAAGCAGGATGTGGCCACGCAGAAAGTCGTGATCGAAGCGCTCGCAGCGCTGCTTATCGAGAGAGGCCTGATCACCCGGGACGAGCTGGCCAAGATCATCGAGCAGAAGAAGCTGGGGCTCTAGGTTCCCGGTATCGTCAAGGACACCCATGAGAACAATCCGGATATTCCTGGCAGTCTTCCTCCTCTCGGCGGTTCCCCTTGCCGTCTCTGCGACGGCCGAACCTCAGGGGCCGCGCATTTACGTGGCCGAGCCGAAATTCGAGTTCGGCAAGGTGACCGCGGGCCAGCGGGTGGAGCATGTGTTCGAGATCCGGAATGTGGGCGATGAGCCGCTGGAGATCAGGAAGGTGGAGCCCAGCTGAGGCTGCACTGCGGGGCTGGTCAGTTCGAACCGGCTGGAGCCAGGAACAACGGCGCAGATCAAAGTGTCGGTGGAAACGGAGGGCAGGGCGGGATTCATGGCGAAGCATGTGACCGTCCATTCCAATGACAAAGTTACCCCCCTTGTTGCGCTGACCGTGCTGCTGGACGTGGTGCCGAAGACGCCCGCACCATAGCGCCGCCCAAGGCGGAAAGAAAACAAGGCCGGCAGCGAATGCTGCCGGCCTTTGCTGTTGTGCGCCCGGCAGGGCGCACTCACTCGATTACTACGTCGACCGATACCACCGGGGGAAGGCGCCTCCTCCCGGGTCGTTCTGAAGTTCTTGGCGTCCTTCGCGACTTCGCGGTGAGACTGCATGCGCTTGTGAAGTATCAGCTCGACTGCCGGTCCACTTCGTTGTAGATCAGCTTCGTGATGTCACGGAGGACGTTCGCAATATCGTCGTAGTCCGTGCCCTGGACCGTGATGCCGAGCAGGAAGGGCCGCTGGGGATGGTACACTAGGCCGAATTCGTGAAGCTGCACCACGTCAGGGCCCTCATCGCCGGTGGCGATGAACCGCTCTCCCGCCTTGCTGGCAAGCGTGATGTCGGGGGGGATGCCCGCGGCCATGCCGCCGCGGAAGGAATTGCGCGACAGGTAGCGGAGGGCTTTTTCCGACATCTCCTCGGACAGGTAGGAGGCGTTGAAGAGTACGCGGAAGAAGGACGCATAGGCGCTGAGCGAGAGCACGTCGTCCTTTTTCGAGGGATCGTAGTTGACGTAGAGATCCCGGTAGATCTTCTGCTGGTGCTTGGGCGGAAGGTTCGCCGCCAGCACGGCATAGGCGTCGGTGTCTCCATAGGCGATCATGCGGAAGATCAGTTCGTTGACGCTGTATTTCTTCCCTTCGGCGACGGTTTTGGGCGGCCGGAGGTACGTTGGCGTCTCGCGTTCCGCCGGCAGCACGACCTGCAGCCGTTTCCGCAGGACAAGGGGGTTCGCTTCCGCCCACTTGTAATAGGCGAGCATGAGCGGCAGCTTGAGCTGGCTTTCCGGGGAGAAGGGCTGCTCGTCATGGATGCCGAACCAGTTGCCGTTGTCCAGGTCGCGGAAGTATACGGCAACGGACAGGGCCTCGCCATCGGCCACTTTCTCCTCGATCAGGCTGTTGACCTTGTACCGGAAGGGTTTGAGCTCCTTGATCTTGCGGCCGTCGGGTGACGGCTCCGGCAGAATGGACTGGCGGATAAACCGGAACTCCTCGAGCGCCGTCTGCGGCACGCTCTCGCCGCGGTCATCGGCGCCGCTGGTGAAGAGCCATGCACTCCTGCCCAGAAAGATCCCTAGGGCAAACACGAAGGCGATGAGGACCAGGAGGATCGGCCGGGAAAGCGATATGGTCTTTGCTTTTTTTGTGTCCGCCATAGGAAATCTCTTTTCAAAAAATCCTTCGCTATAGTAGCGCAAAGCGGGCGGCAAAACAAGATGTTGCGGCATTTGTATTATTTTTCTTGACAATTTTCCGGGCCCTATGGTACAGTTCAATGCTTTTTCGGTCTCTGAACGGCTTTTTCGGTCTCTGAACGCGCCGGAGAAAGGCACCACAGCCCATGCAGCAGCTCAGACACCCCATGTTTCCCACAGACATGCCCACCCCGGGCATAGGTCCCCGCTCGTCGGAACGTTAACGTTCCCGCAATCCGGCCACTAATCCTTGACGGAGCGATCCGTCCATCCATCACGAAGCACCAACGACACGTTTAGTCGGGAGGGTATTTTCATGCAGAAAAAATATCTCTTGGCGCCCGGACCTACGCCGGTTCCGCCGGAAGCTCTTTTGGCCATGGCCATGCCGATTATCCATCACCGGGCCCCGGATTTCGTGCCCGTGCTTGAGGCTGCGAAGAAGGGCCTGCAGTGGCTGTACCAGACGAAGAACGACGTGCTGATCCTCTGCTCCACCGGCACGGGTGGCATGGTCGGCGCGGTGAACAATTTCCTGAACCCCGGCGACGAAGTGATCGTCGTGAATGGCGGTAAGTTCGGCGAACGCTGGACCAAGATCTGCCAGGCCTACGGCGTGAAGGTCGAGGAGATCGTCGTGGAGTGGGGGTATGCCGTGAAGCCGGAAACGGTGGAGGCGGCGCTCAAGAAGAATCCCAAGGTCAAGGCGGTGTTCATCCAGGCCAACGAGACCTCCACGGGCGTGTACCACGACATCAAAGCCGTGGCCTCGGTGGTCAAGAAGACCGAAGCGCTCTTCGTCGTCGACGCCATCAGCGCCCTGGTCGCCCATGACATCCGCACCGACGAGTGGGGAATCGACATCATGATCGGCGGCTCCCAGAAGGGCGTGATGCTGCCGCCCGGCCTCGCTTTTGTCTCCGTCTCCGACAAGGCCTGGAAGATGGGCGAGAGCTCGAAGATGCCCAAGTTCTATTTCAACTTCAAGAAGGAGCGCGAGAACCTGGCCAAGAACCAGACCAACTTCACTTCCGCGGTGACGCTCATCATCGGGCTGAACGAGTGCGTCAAGATGCTGCAGGCCGAAGGGCTGGACAAGGTTTTCGCCCGGCACGAGCGGCTGGCCAAAGCCACCCGCGCGGGGGCGGCCGCCATCGGCCTCAAGCTTTTCCCGAAGGAATCCCCGTCGAATGCGCTCACGGCCATCGAAGCGCCGGCGGGCGTGGACGGCCAAGCCATCTACAAGGATCTGCGCGTGAAATACGGCATCACCGGCGCGGGCGGACAGGACAAGCTCAAGGGCAAGATCTTCCGCATCGCCCACCTGGGCTACGCCGACACCTTCGACGTGATCACCGCGCTGGCGGGCATCGAGATGGTATTGAAAGGCCTGGGCCACCCGGTGAAGCTCGGAAGCGGCGTTGCCGCGGCGCAGGAAATATTGATGAAGTAAGAACACAAATGCCGCCACGAAGGCACGGAGACGCGAAGAAGATCCTGGTCCATTTGGGATTTCCTTCGAGCCTTGGTGTCTTCGTAGCATAGCCTTATTCGGAGGTTTCATGAAGGTCCTGATCAGCGACAACCTCTCGGCCCGCGGGGTCGAGATCCTGAAGAAAGCGGGGCTCGAGGTCGACGCCCGGAGCAAGACGTCCGTCGAGGAGATCGAGAAGATCATCGGCGACTACGACGCGCTCATCATCCGCTCGGCGACGAAGGTCACGGCGGGTCTGCTCGAGAAGGCCGGCAAGCTCAAGGTCATAGGACGTGCTGGCAGCGGCCTGGACAACGTGGACATCCCTGCCGCGACGAAGAAGGGCGTGGTCGTGATGAACACCCCGGGCGGCAACACGGTCACCACGGCGGAGCATACCATCGGCATGATCTTCGCCTGCGCCCGCATGCTGCCGCAAGCCTACGCCTCGCTCAAGGCGGGCAAATGGGAAAAGAAGAAGTTCGAGGGCGTGGAGCTCTACGACAAGACGCTGGGCATCGTGGGCCTCGGCGCCATCGGCGGCGTGGTGGCGAACCGCTGCGGTGCCATGGGCATGAAGATCCTGGCCTTCGATCCCTTCATCTCCGCCGAAAAGGCGAAGCAGCTGGGGATCGAACTCGCCGACCTGGAAACGATCTGGAAACGCTCCGATTTCATCACCGTGCACACGCCGAAAACCAAGGAAACGGCGGGCATGATCAACAAGGACACGATCGCCAAGATGAAGGACGGCGTGCGCATCATCAACTGTGCGCGCGGCGGCATCGTGAACGAGAGCGACCTCTACGAGGCCCTGAAGAGCGGCAAGGTGGGAGGCGCCGCCTTCGACGTCTTCGAGAAGGAGCCGCCGGAGAACCATCCGCTCCTGACCCTGGACAATTTCATCGCCACGCCGCACCTGGGCGCCTCGACGAAGGAGGCCCAGGAAAACGTGGCCACCGCCGTGGCGGAGCAGATCGTCGATTACCTCGTCGCCGGCACGGTGCGGAACGCTGTGAACGTCCCGTCGGTTCCCGCGGACCAGCTGCCCACGCTGTCGCCCTACATCAACCTGGCGGAGCGCATGGGCCTCTTCATCGGCCAGCTCGCCGAGGGCGGCCTGACCCAGGTCGCTGTGGAGTACAGCGGCGAGGCGTCCAACATCAAGCAGGAACCGATCACCCTGGCGGCGCTGAAGGGCGTGCTCACGCCCACATTGCAGGAGAACGTGAACTACGTCAACGCGCCGCTCATCGCCAAGGACCGGGGCATCGAGGTGAAGGTGTCCAAGTCGAGCGAAGCCACGGAGTACACGAGCCTGGTCATC
Organism: Nitrospirota bacterium; assembly: GCA_021814615.1. Lineage (GTDB taxonomy): Bacteria > Nitrospirota > UBA9217 > UBA9217 > UBA9217 > JAKAHZ01. The sequence goes on from JAKAHZ010000084.1 coordinate 13,767, forward strand.
CTCCGCCTCCGGGCGGGCGACAAGGTCGTGTCCGCCGCCGGCACGCTGAACAGCAGGAAAGAGGCGCGGATCATCCAGGTGGACAACTTCCCCATGGAGACGGTTCCCGCCGGCGACATGCTGGTGCTCATGAACAACGACAAGCCGGGTGTGATCGGCGGCATCGGCACCATCCTGGGCCAGAACGGGATCAACATCTCGCGCATGCAGTTCGGCCGCGAGAGCCAGGGCGGCCGCGCCATGTCGGTGGTGAGCGTGGACAGCCCCATTTCCGACGGGCTCATGGACAAGATCAGGCAGCTGCCGAACGTGCTGTCGGCGAAGATGATCCGCATCTAGCGGGAAGAACACGATGCAACCCTGTGCAGGGCGCGAGCGATCGCGCCCTTTTGTGCGCCGGGGGCGGAAGCAGCAAAAGGAGACACTATGCCGGTGCTAGTCGTTGTGGGAGCCCAGTGGGGCGACGAAGGCAAGGGAAAGATCATCGATCTTCTCACGGAGAAGGCCGATGTGGTGGCGCGCTACCAGGGCGGCCACAACGCGGGCCATACGGTGGTGGTGGGCATGGACGAGTTCATTCTGCACCTCATTCCGTCGGGCGTCCTGCACAAGGGCAAGACCTGCGTCATCGGGAACGGCGTGGTCGTCGATCCCGCGGCGCTGATCGAGGAGATGGACGGGCTCGTGAAGCGGGGCATCAAGTTCGAGAAGAGCCTCTTCATCAGCCGGAACGCCCATCTGATCATGCCCTATCACAAGGCCATCGACATGGCCAGTGAGAAGCTGAAAGGGAGCAAGAAGATCGGGACCACGGGACGCGGCATCGGGCCGGCTTATGCCGACAAGATCAGCCGCAAGGGCATCCGCATGGCCGACCTCCTGAACACCGAGCGGTTCCGGGAGAAGCTCGAGGCGAACGTGGGCGAGGCGAACTTCCTGCTCGACCGGTTCTACAACGCGCCGTTGATCCACCAGGACGAGGTGTACGACGAGTACCTGCGCTACGCCGAGCGCCTGAAGAAGCACATCACCGACACGACGCTGCTTCTGGGCGACGCCGTTTCCGGCAGGAAGAAGATCCTGGCCGAGGGCGCACAGGGCACGCACCTGGACATCGACCACGGCACCTATCCGTTCGTCACGTCGTCGTCGCCCACCGCGGGCGGCGCCTGCACGGGCCTGGGCATCGGGCCGAAGTCCATCAACGAGGTCGTGGGCATC
>JAKAHZ010000203.1 GCA_021814615.1 Nitrospirota bacterium
GACCACGAGGACAACGAGATGATGCGGCCGAGCCAGTTCCCGCCGAATCCGCTTTCAGCCAGAACCTACGTCCAGGGCATCGACTACTAGCATCAGGCGAATTTACAGGGGCCGCCGAAAGGCGGCCCTTTTTTCAAGACCATGGCATGCAAATGCCCGAATGGTCCGGAGATTGACAAATGAAAAGCCTCTTTTCCCTGCTCATCAGCGCTATCCTGCTCGGCACCGTAAGTATCGCCGGCGGGAATCCCGGTCAACATGACGCGCCAGCAGCTGCCGAGGAAACCGGAGCTGTCGCCGGAGCGCCGACAGGGTTGCACCTGAGGATCGTTCCGAACGGATTCCATCTTGCCTGGACGCTCTCTCCCCAGGACCCGGGAATCGTCACAGGTTACGAAATCGTCCGTGCCGACAGATTCAGCGGCCCCTATGACTCCGTGGCGACTGTGGGAAAAGGGATATCTCAATATGTCGATGAAACAGCGTCACAGGAGATCATCTATTTTTACAAAGTCAGAGCAGTTGCGGAAAAAGTTTTTTCGCCCTATTCAAATACCGTTACCGGTGAACGTTAAGAATCCCGGGCACTCTTTTGTCATACGAAGCGAGGAGTCATCATGAAACAAAGAACGCTGAAAATGTTGCTTTTCCTGTTCGGCATCATTCTGGCGTCCCTGGTCCCGATGATCGGAGGCGGGCTCCAGGCGGCGCAGCCGAACAAGAGCGACGACTATGTCGTGATCGGCTGGAATGATCTGGGCATGCATTGCATCAGCCCAAGCTACAAGGAGGTTGCCATCCTCCCGCCCTTCAACAACCTCTGGGTCCAGGTCATCCAGCGGGGCAACCCGCCGAAGGTCGTGACGTCGGGCATCACGCTCGAATATTCGATCGCGAACAACACGAAGACCGCGGGCAAGACAGATTTCTGGCAGTACGTTCAGCAGCTTTTCGGCGTCAGCCTTCCCGAGGGAACCGGCCTTACCGGCAACGGCTTGTCCGGGACCATGAAACTCGCGGGCGATCATTTCGAAGCCACGGGCATCCCGGCCCTTCCCTACGACGACAACATGAACTGGAATCCCTACCAGACGGCGATCGTCAAGCTCAAGACCGCATCCGGCGGCTCCCCGCGGAAGACCGAGGTCGTCCTGCCGGTTTCCGACGAGATCAATTGCGGCCAATGCCACGCCCAGGGAATGGACGGCACGGTCAATCTTCCCGTCGATCCCGCAAACGGGGCGACGGGGACGACGGACGTGGACCTGAACATCCTGATGGTCCATGACTACTATAACGGGCTGAACGGCGTCTCATCGACCGGCCAGAACCTGGTGACCATGCGGCCGGTGCTCTGCGCGTCGTGCCATTCGAGCAACGCCCTCGGCGCTCCCGGCAAACCCGGCGTCAAGTCGCTTTCCCTCGCCATGCACGGCTGGCATAACGGTGTGGATCGCGCCATGGACGCAACCTGCTATTCCTGCCATCCCGGCCAGCTCACCCAGTGCCTCAGGACCGGCATTGGCGGAATGGGATATCTGGGGGATGTTCCCTCCTGCCAGACCGGCGCATGCCACGGCGGCATCGCCGGCGTTGCAGATCCCGGCCGGAATCCCTGGCTTTCGGAGCCGACCTGCGAGCAATGCCACGGGATCAATTATACGACCGGCGCGGATCTCTATCGCCACGCGAAGGGCCACGGCGGTTTGTACTGCTCGGCGTGTCATAACAGCCCCCATGCCTGGTGGCCGTCCAAACAGTGGGCCGACAACGTGCAGCCAGCGAAGCTTCAACACAATGCAATGCCGATCGGGGACTGCAGCGTCTGCCATACGAACAAGCTGACGGGCAACAATCCGCATACGACGATCTACCCGGCAGTGAAATAGGAAACCTATTCCCATCCGCGGAAGTCAATTTCGCTCTTTTTTCAGGCGGTTTCGGATTCACGGAATCGCCTTCTTTTTCTCCGGACAGAATTCAGAGACGTCATCTCATTGTAATTCCATGGTTATTAACGTCTCAAAATTAATACTTGACAGATGAATTAGTAATGGTAAGATTAGGACCAGCGTGGTCCTATATCTTCGTCGCCGGCATTATCCGGAAGCACCGGATCGCGCAAGAAAAAGACAGGAAGAGATCAGGTATCTCGCATGCTCGTAACCAGAAAGACAGATTATGCCGTGCGCTGCATTCTTTACCTTGCGCAGGCGAACGAGCAGGTCGCCAACGTGACCGAGGTGTCCCGGCAGATGCACATCCCCAAGACCTTCCTGGCAAAGATCTTCCAGAAGCTCTCGAAGGCGGGGCTGGTGGATTCGATCCGCGGCATGAACGGCGGGTTCCGGCTCGCGAAAAAGCCGGCCGAGATATCGCTGCTGGACATCATGCATGCGATCCAGGGCCCCCTGGGCATCAATGTCTGCGCCGTGAACAGCAAGAAATGCGTGCGGAGCGCCTTCTGTTCGGTCCATCCCTTCTGGGTCAAGCTGCGGCAGGACGTGAACCGGCAACTGCAGGACCAGACCATCGCGAACATGCTGGACGGAAACTAACAGTCATTTTTTTTGATCAAGTACAGGACCATGTTGGTCCTATACTATAACCGGTACGAAGCACCGTCGTACAAAAGGAGGAACGGGTATGGATGTGGTTGATTTAAGCAGGTTGCAGTTCGCGCTCACGAGCATGTTTCACTGGATCTTTGTGCCGCTCACGCTGGGGATCTCCATCCTGACGGCATACATGGAAACGCGGTATGTGAGGACCGGCGACGAGACCTATCTGCGGATGGCGAAATTCTGGGGCAAGCTGTTCCTGATCAATTTCGCCCTGGGCGTGGTGACGGGCATCACCCTGGAATTCCAGTTCGGCATGAACTGGGCGGAGTATTCCAAGTATGTAGGCGACATTTTCGGCGCGCCCCTGGCCATCGAAGCAACGCTGGCATTCTTCCTCGAATCGGTCTTCATCGGTGTCTGGATCTTCGGCTGGAACCGGATCTCCAAAACCGCCCATGCCGCCTCGATCTGGATCGTGGCGATCGCGACCAACCTCTCGGCGCTCTGGATCCTTCTGGCCAACGGCTGGATGCAGCATCCCGTGGGCTACGTGCTGCGCAACAACCGCGCGGAAATGGTCGATTTCGCCGCCATGGTGACCAATCCCTACGGCTGGCTCAAGTTCGGCCACACCCTGACCTCCGGATACGTGACGGCAG
>JAKAHZ010000085.1 GCA_021814615.1 Nitrospirota bacterium
AATGAAGGAAGTGAAGACGGACGACCCGGATCTGGAAGGCCATTTCCCGGGTGCGCCCACCTACCCCGGATACGCCCAGGATGAGTTCGTCTGCCTCGTTGCCGCGACGCTGATCCCCATCGCCTGCGAAGATCTCACGAACAATCCCCACGTGGTCCAGAAGAATGCCCGGTACAAGAAAAATGTCGCGCCCGGCGACCGATTGACCGCAGCGGTCAGGCTCGTGCAGAAGCGGAGCCAGTTTTTCATATTTTCGGCTGAGGTGAGGAACCAGCGGGATGAGGTGGTGGCTGAATATGAGAAGATCGTCGGCGCGATCGCGAATCAGCCGAGGCCGAAGGGAGGGCCGGCCGCATAAGCGGCGTCCGACCCATTCCCTCCGGCGGAGTTTCCTGCGGAACGATTAATGCTTCTGGATCGAGAGGAGCTCCACCTCGAAGATGAGCGTGGCGTTCGGTCCGATCAGCCCGCCGGCGCCGCGGCTGCCGTAGGCCAGGTGCGACGGGATAAAGAGCCTGTATTTCGATCCTTCCTTCATGAGCTGTACGCCCTCGGTCCATCCCGGGATCACCCGGTTCAGGGGGAACGTCGACGGCTGGTTCCGCTTGTAGGAGCTGTCGAATTCCATGCCGTTGATGAGCGTTCCCTTGTAGTGTACCGTCACGGTGTCCGTTGCTGCGGGTTTTTTCCCCGTTCCCTCCTTGATCACCTCATACTGCAGGCCGCTCGGCAGGGTCTTGACGCCTTCCTTCTTCGCATTTGCCGCAAGGAACGCCTCGCCTTCCTTGAGGTTCTTTTCCGCGGCGCTCTCCGCGCCTTTTGCAACAAGCGGCAGAGCCGCGAACAGCAGGACCGCCAGGACAACGAGATACCGTCTCATAGGTTCTCCTTTCAACTATCTGAGAATCACCAGTACAGTAACAGCACAAGGCCGGTTCTGTCAATGGTAGGAGACGAAAAAACGCTATTTTATTGTGAAACACCGCCGAGTTGCAGTAGGGGATCTCTGATTTTGCGGGTAGTTATTGACGATTGAAACTCCAGGCAATAGAAGCCCTCCCCGTACCACTCCTCGCTTATGAGGGTACACATTCCCGATCTTAGCAAATCTCCGTTATCTATTGTGCATCGCTCCGAACTGCGAACGTTGAACTCTGAACGGTTCTATTCAGGGCACGCATTATGCACATTATTATCCAGAGAGATCTGCAGAAGGGCGTTTCTTCGAAGAGGATGCGGATTTTCAAGGATTCGTTGCATGAAGAGCTGTTGCGGGATTGCCTCATTGTGTCGGTTCTTCAACAGCCAGGATGAACGCGTCAAAGCACTGCCGTTGTAATGAGGAGGTACCCATGAATACCGAACAGGTGCTGGAAGAATACCGGAAGGGCGACGAGGGCAAGCGGCTCAGCCTTTTTCTCGCGTTTCGCGAGCTTCGGGAGTCCTTTGAACAGATCGAAACGGAAAGTTCGCACGACGATTTCGTGGTGATCCGGTTCCCCTGGCGGCGGAAGCACCATCTGCTTCGCGCAGCCTAGAACCTGCTATTTGAACATGCGGCGGAAAAGCCCGCCTTTCTCTTCCTTCTGGTTCTCCCTGGCCTGGCGGATCTGGTCCAATTTGGACAGGGCGGTGCGGTTGTTCGGACTGAGCCGAAGCGCTTTCTGAAACTCCGATTCAGCCAGGTTCAGAAGCCCCTCGTCGAGCAGCATGATCCCCTTGAGCGCATAGGCGATGGCCAGTTTGTCCCACTGCAACGAGCGGTTCACCAGGTCCTTGGCCTGCTTGATCATCGCCGGGTTGCTCTTGTTTGCGGGGTTCTGGTAGATGGCATAGGCCAGGTAGACCTGGTACTCAGGCTTCTCGGGGTTCAGGGAGTTGCAGATGCCGAAGGTGCGCTCCGCTTCCTCGTACTGCCCCTGCTCCAGCATCACCTTCCCCGACTGGAACTGGACTTGTTCGTAGAACTTCTTGTCGCCCGTCTCCGTCGGCGCCTGCGTTGCAAGCATGCTGTCGTAGCTTTCCTTCGAGACCACGTTGGACAGGATCGCGTAGGCGTTCGAGATGCGCGACAGGAACTCCTGCGCCAGCTCCATGACCGTTCCCGAACTGGCGAAGAACTTCTCCGGTCCGTAGGCGCTCGTGAAATCGAAGTAGGCTTTCTTCAGCTTCTCCAGCGTGTAGGTCTTGGGCGTAAGGCCGAAGATCTCGTAATAGTTCCTGTCCCGGATCTCCCTCCACCGCTGTTTCAACTCCTCCTCCAGCGCATCCTGCGTCGGCGGGCCGGTCTCGGGCAGCTGTTCCACGATATCGCCGATCTCCTCGGCAAGCTCGGTCAGCTCGCCGCCCAGGTCCTCGAAGAGTTCCTTCGGCTCTTCGGGCTGCGCGGGCGTTGCTGCGGTCTGCTTGCGCACGGGAAAGGGCGGCGCGACGGCGGAAAGGGGCGTCGGGCTGTAAGCGAGCACGCGCAGGTAGTCCAGCGTATAGAGCACCGTTGCCGACTCGTCGGTCTCGAAGATCCCCATGATCTCGCTGCAGGTCTTGCTCCCGTCGAGGATGTCGAAGAGCTCGGGGTTCGGGATCTCGCCTGCCAGGTGATAGCCGTAGTCGTAGAACTCGCCGGTGCGGCTTACGAAGCTGGGGCCTTTCTGTTCCAGGAACCGGCCGATGGCCGCCGTGGGAAGGTAGGCGCGGAAACCGCGATAGAAGAGTACGGGCAGGAATGCCCGCGCCTCGGGCACGGCAGGCACGAAGGAGGTCTTCCAGTCGAAGACCACGGCGCCCGTTTTCCAGGCGAAGCAGTCCACCAGCCGCTCGTGCAGGAAATTCCTGCTCTCTTCCTGGAATTGCTCGGGCGTGAGGCAGCCCATCCTGACAAAGAGGTCCCTCGGCGCGCCGTCAGGCGATGCGCGCAGGGTATCGTAAGCCTTCAGCTCCGGACCGGATACGAGCTTTCTGCGCGAGAGGTAGCGGCCGAAGTCGTGGTCATCGGGAACCAGGTCGATCTCCACCGGCGCGCCGCCGATGAAGGCGAAGCGCCGCTCCGCGCTGTCGCGGGTCACGGTAAGGACGCCGGTGCCGTTCTTCTTCATGAGATAGAAGAGCACCTTCTCGAAGGGCGACTTCGCCAGGTCCGCGGTCATGGACGGCGGAAGCGCAGGCGCGGCAGCCGCCTGCGCGGGAGCGGTCTGGCCGGAGGGACGCCCCTGGAGCGCGTTCTCGATCTGGCTGAACAGCACGACGGAGGTGAAGGGCTTGGTCAGGAAGGAGCTCAGGCGGAGCTCCCGGGTAAGGGCGTCGATCTCCGCCTGGTCGCGGCTGAATCCGCTCACCATGATGATCGGCGTTTCCCGGTTCGGCCCCGCTTTCCTCGCCTCGCGGCAGATATCGTCGCCGTTCACCTGCGGCATTTTCAGGTTCACGAGCAGGAGGTCGAAAGGCTTCTCGCGCACCGAACGGAGCCCGTCCTCGCCGTCAACGGCGAGATCGGCCTCCATCCCCTTCTTCACCAGGAACTGGCCGAGGGTGTAGGCGGTCTTTGCATTATTTTCCGCGATCAGGATTTTCGGCATAAGTCATGCGCGGGATCGTAGCCCTGTGCGCACAAATATGCACCATTATACCGAGGAAAGGCGGTCTCGTCGAGAAGTTTAACGGACGTCTTTAGTTGACTGTTCCCGTTGTTTATACTATGCTCTTTTCATTGTAATGCAGGCGAAGAGGCCGAACCACGGAGGTTTAAGGAGGAATCGATGAAGCTCAAGATGGTACTGGCAATGCTCGCGCTTTCCCTGACGGTGCTTCTCTCTGGATGCGGGTACAACACCATGCAGGCGAACGAGGAGAAGGTCAAGCAGGCATGGGGTGATGTGGAGTCCGCGTACCAGCGGCGGGCCGATTTGGTCCCGAATCTGGTGACCGTGGTGAAGGCCTATGCCAAGCACGAGCGTGAGACGCTCACCGCGGTGACCGAGGCACGGGCAAAGGTGGGCGAGGTGAAACTCTCCGTTGATTCGCTGGACGATCCCCAGGCCCTGGCCAAGTTCCAGGCGGCCCAGGGCGCGCTCGGCAATACGCTCTCCCGGCTCATGGCCGTGGTGGAGCGCTATCCCGACCTCAAGGCGAACCAGAACTTCCAGGACCTCCAGAGCCAGCTTGAAGGCTCGGAGAACAGGATCAACGTTGCCCGGGAGCGGTACAACAAGGCAGTGGCCACCTTCAACACGTCGATCCGCGTCTTCCCGAACAACCTGACGAACAACTTCATGCTCCATCTGAAGCTCAAGGAGCCGTTCAAGGCCGACGAGGGCGCTGCGAAGGCGCCGAAGGTGGAGATGTGAGAAAAACAGCGAACAAGCTCGCAAGCGAGCAAGCTGACAAGCTGGCAAGCGAGAAAGCAAGCAAGCTGACAAGCGAACAAATCGCCGTCATTGCGAGTCCCCGTTTTCAAGGGGATAGACTCCGCGAAGCAAATTCGTAGTCAGGAATTTCAGGCAGATACGAGATTGCTTCGTCGCTTTCGCTCCTCGCAATGACAAGATTCCTCACGTGGACTTCCGGGAGCTACTATGATCAAACATCTCACTGAACAGGAACGACAACTCCTCGACAAGCGCGTTGCCGAGGCCGAGCAGCGAACCGGGTGCCAGGTCGTGCTGGCCGTGATCGCGCGGAGCGACGTGTACGCCGAGATCCCCTGGAAAGCCTTTGCGCTCGGGGCCGCGGCAGCGGGTCTTGCTGTCTTTGTCTGGGATGTCCTGCAACCGGTATGGATCACCTGGGCCACGGTCCTGATCGCCGTGACCACCATCATGGCCGCGGGCGCCGCCTGCGCGCTCGCGTCGATCCACCTGTCGGCCGTTGCCCGGTTCTTTCTCGACAGGAACCGCGCCGAGGTCGAGGTGCTCCAGTATGCCCAGTCGCTCTTCCTTTCCCGGGAACTCTTCGCCACCTCGGGCAGAACCGGCATCCTGCTCCTGGTCAGCCTCTTCGAACGGCGCGTTGCGCTCCTGCCTGACAAGGGCGTGGAAAAGCGCCTGAACAGCGAGGCGCAGCAGGCGATCATCACGGAGATGTCCGGACCGCTTGCCGAGGGCCGGGTGGCGGCAGCCATGGACCGGGGGCTTATGGGACTCGAAAAAGCGCTGGCCGGAACTGCTCCCAAGACACCGGGGAAGGATGAACTCCCGAACCAGATCGTGGAGGAGAAAGGCGTATGAAGACACTCCATCGATACCTAGTCGTTCTCTTCCTGCTTCTCCCGCTGACCGCCGCTGCTGCCATCGATGTGCCCTACCTCTCCGGCAGGGTGGTGGACGACGCGGAGATCCTGTCCGATCAGACGAAGCAGGACCTCACGGAAAAACTGAAGGCCTTTGAAATGAAGACCGGCGACCAGATCGCCGTGCTCACCGTCAAGACCCTGGGAGGCGAGGACATCGAGGGATTCGCTACGCGGGTCTTCGAGTCCTGGAAGCTCGGAAAGAAGGGCAAGGACAACGGCGTGCTCCTGATCGTGGCGCCCGGCGACCGGCGCATGCGGATCGAGGTGGGCTACGGTCTCGAAGGCGATCTCACCGATCTTCTTGCCGGCCGGATCATCCGGAACGTGATGGCGCCGAAGTTCAAGGCAGGGGATTACAACAGCGGCGTATCGGAAGGGGTGAATGCCGTTCTCGCGGTTCTCGAAAAGAAGGAGCTTCCGGCAGGTGCTGCCGCGGCGCAGGAGGAGAAATCGTCGGGCTTCGACCTTTCCGCGCCCGACATGCCCATCACCGAGCGCATCCTCATCGGCTCGTTCATCTTCGGCATCATCGGCCTTTTCACCGCTGTCGGGATCTTCACGCCCGGCGTGGGCTGGTTTCTCTACGTGTTCCTCATTCCCTTCTGGGCCATGTTCCCGATCGTGGTGGTCGGCTCGCAGGCCACGCTCGTGATTCTGATCGTCTATCTCGTGGGCTATCCCCTGGCCAAGCTTTTCCTCAGGAACAAGGATTGGTACCGGAAAGCGGCCCAGGACCTCAAGACCAAAGGCCGGGCATCCATCGGCGGGTTCACCATGACCTCCGGCGGAAGCTGGGGCGGCGGGGGAGGCGGCTGGAGCTCCGGCGGGGGAGGGTTCTCCGGGGGCGGGGGCTCCTCGGGAGGCGGAGGATCGTCGGGGAGCTGGTGATGGGTCGAATTACACGGGGCTTAAACAGAGCCACGGCACGTATTCCTGCTTAGCGGGTAAAGAACGGTAATACCTGCTTTAAAGGGGCGGGTTACCTGGCGGTCAAATAGCTATTGTCATGTATAACGGTATCCGTTATAATCTATTGTAGTGGTGAATTTAGCCGCTAGGGACGCCAAGTGATAAAATCGTTTCGCGACAAGGGCACCGAGGACATCTTTGACAGAAGAAACACCAAAGAATCCAGAGAAACCTGTCCGCAGCAAATCTGGCGTATAGCACAGCGTAAGCTTGATCAGCTAAATGGCGTTGTTTCCCTGGAATCCCTGAAAATTCCACCGGGAAATTTACTGGAAGCCCTTAAGCATGATCGGAAGGGTCAACATAGCATGCGGATTAACGATCAGTTCCGCGTTTGTTTTGTGTGGACAGAGGATGGTGTAGAAAACGTGGAAATCACCGATTACCACTGACGAGTGAAGGAAATGAAGGAGAAGAAATGGTACGTATACCTAAATATGGTCCGCCGACGCACCCTGGCGAAATGCTGTTGGAGGAGTTTCTCAAGCCTCTGAAAATAACACAGAGCGAATTGGCGGAAAAGCTCGGAGTTTCATATCCTCGCGTTAATGAATTGATTCATGCAAAGCGGGGGATTACCCCTGACACAGCACTTCGTTTGGAGAAACTGTTTGGCATGGAGGCGCAGTTTTGGCTTAATTTGCAGCTGGCGTGGGATTTATATCATGTAACCCACTCATCAACTGCAAAAGAGATAAAGAAGATAAAAAGATTACCTGCCTTGGCTCACGTCTAATCCGGCTCTGTCCATGCAAGTGTCCCAACCTGCGCCTACAGCGACGCGCCAAAGGCGGCTCGTGACCGGCGCGGGTTATAAGTAATTATGCTGACAAACTATCTGGCAATGACGGGCCTGTCGCTTTACGCGCTGATCTTGATGTGGTGGAAGTATATCCTGATACTTCCGTTCCTCCTGGTCCGCCGCAGGCAGTTGGTATATCCATTTCGTTTCGCGATCCTAGGCATCCTAGCTTGTTACACGATAGACCTCTCCGTCTCGCGCATCTTCTTTTTCTTTTCACAACGACCTTCTGATTTAAGCGACACCGTTGAATGGGCACGGTCCATGATGATCCTGACGATGATCGCGAAACTCATACTGGGATCAGTGTCGCTATTCTTCTTATGCAGATACTATGAAACGGACCGACGGCCGGTGAGCCAAAGCAGCGTGCCCGAGGTGCGAACCATGTCGCTCTACCAATCGCACAAATCGGCGATAGTAATGCACGGTATTATTGCGGCAGGTATCGGTTTCATCGCATCATCGGTAATGTCTATCATGTCAATCAGCCGGTCAACGTCCTCCACCGCTGCCATCGGCTATCTGTTCGTCCCGATGACGAGCCTTCTATGGTCTCTTCCTTTTTTCGGGTTCGGCATTTCCATCGGCTATCTGCGGAAATGGCATGCGCAGCAGGCACGCAAGATCACCCCTCCGGTTGTCCTGGCGTTCGGCATATCCGCAGCGCTGTTCCTTGCCGGGACGGTCTTTTCCGCCGAAGGAGTATATCTGAGCAGCCTGGTGCATAACATCCAGGTTATGAACGATCAAGAGCTTCGCGATACTTTCGACAGGCCCTTCTTCGGCAGGAACAAGTTCGTGCTCGGCTCGATTGCAGGGAACAAGAACGCCAGCGGTGAGCTTTTGCATACGATCGGCATGATCGACGACGACGATCTGTACGAGAAAATGTGGTCCGTCTTCGATGTCATGGGCGAGAACCGGCACGGTCTCGCGGTCATGCGGCTGGTGGCGCGGAACAAGAATGCGTATCCCGACACGCTGGAGCATCTTGCGAAGTGTTCCAATGACTATGTCCTGGGCGACGTGGCGGGGAACGAGAAGACGTCGGTGAAAACCCTGGTAAGACTCAGCAAACGCAAAACCTATCTTGTCGACTGGGGGCTGGCGAGAAATCCGGAGACGCCGCCCGATATCCTGAGCGAACTTTCGCAGAGCGAGAGCGAATATACGCGTGATCCGGCGGCGCTCAATCCTGCGACGCCGCTCAAGGATCTCGAACTGCTTGCCGCGGACCCCGTGTGGCATGTCAGGAGGAGCGTAGCCACGAATCCGAATGCGCCGGCGACAATTCTCGACAAGCTGAGTGCTGATCCTGACAGGAGCGTCCGGCAGATGGTGTTGTTCAACAAGAACGTTACCGCCGATATTCTGACGAAAATGACGCAGGACAGCGACTCGTATATCCGTCAATCAGCGCAGGATGCGCTCGTAAGAATGAATAGTCTGTAGGTAAGGCCGACAGCCGAAGTCGTGAGGAGAATCATGAGCAAGGTATTCGTAAACATCGGACTTAGCCTTGACGGTTACATGGCGCCGGAAGGAATGACCATGGAGCATTGGGACAGGCCCGAGTACAAGGACTGGGGCGCGAAGTGGGGTGCGCTGATGAGCTGGATCATCAATCAGCAATACTTCCGCGAGAACCTCAAGCTCGGGCCAGGGGGAGAGACCGGTCCGGTCAATGACATGCTTCGGAACACCACAGAGCGCATCGGCGCCAACATCATGGGTAAGCGCATGTTCGAGCAAGGCGAGGTCGCATGGCCCGAGGAGGCCCCGTTTCACACTCCGGTCTACGTTCTTACCCGCGAGAAGCGCGAAGCCTGGGCCCGGCCGGGAGGGACGACATTTTACTTCGTCAACGACGGTCCGGAGAGCGCCCTTGCGCGGGCCAGGGAATCCGCGGGCGGCCGCGATATTCGCATCGCGGGCGGCGCGCACGTGATCCAGCAGTACCTGAACCTGAGGGTGATCGATGAGCTGGAGATCTCGCTGGCGCCAGTGTTGTTTGGCGGCGGGAGACGCCTTTTCGAGAACCTGCGCGAGCCGATGCCGCGGTTTCGAATCGACAAGGTGGTCGATGGTCCGGCAGCTACGCACGTGCGCTATGTGCGTGAGTAGAGCGTAGCGAAACCCGACAGCATCGAATTAATGATGCAGTTCGTTCTGTGAAGCATGAGATATCGAAGATCACGGGCTTGGCAACTGCGCCGATCAATTGGCCGAACTCAACGTTTCACCGATACGTTGAACGGGGAATCTATCATCGTGATTGGGGTGCAACAGAACCGTTGGTCTTTGATGAGAAAGTGGGAAAAGTATAGCAACGGTAGACCATAACAATGGAGCCATCACGAGATGTCTAAATTGCCGTGCGCTGCAAAATACACCGGCATGATTCTGATCGCCGGTTTGCTAAATGCGTGTTCAACTGGCTCAGTGTTGATCCGTCAAGATGACCAGACGTTCGCAATGGCCCAGCAACGGCTTCAGCGCACTGAAGAAACGGTTGACGAATTAAAACCAGACCCGTCCGAGCGCGCGCTTTTTATGCAGGCCGAAAGTTTTTATCGATATCGATTCTCGCCTCCGCAGCGAAGCGCCGAAAAATATCTGACAGAGGCTGCCGCTGCAATCACGGACTTCCCGGGATTTCAATCCCTGGCCGGATCGCTGGATTTGCAGGATATGCGCTTTCGCGGTCCTGACAGCGCGGTTCAGCTTTGGGAGACACTGCTTGAACTACATCCGCACACGAAACTGAGATCCCTCACGCTGTATCGGCTGGGTTGGGCGTATCGTAGCGTGGGCGTTCAGGGGCTGCCGCGATCCTCGCCTGATGACGCTTTTAACGAACTGATAAGAGAGAACCCGGATTCATCGTTGGCAAAACTTGCCCAGGACGCAAAATTTGTTTCGTGGAAATCAAAAGAAACCGCCGCGTTCCGATCGCTGATTCCCGGCCTGGGCCAAATGTATCTCGGGGAAACGGGCAGCGGTTTGACCCGCCTGGCTATTGCGATTGCTGCACTTTTTGCGGTGGTGACGCCCGTTTACTCAGCCGCTCGTGGCCACAGGGTTTCACCGATAAGTACGGCTGCCGGTGTGGGCGGCCTTATCGTGCTCACGTTCGATTTCACAACCTCCTATGAAAATGCGCTCCATGGCGTCGTTCTCTGGAACGAGCGTGCTGAGGCAGAATTCAATATTGCCAACCCTGCGGCTCCTTAGGTGAGGGCAATCATATGAACATCAAAGCCATCATCACCGGTTCCACCGGCATGGTCGGGGAAGGCGTGTTGCACGAGTGCCTGCTCCATCGGGACGTCGAATCCGTTCTGGTCATCAACCGGCGGCCGTGCAATGTGCAGCATCCCAAACTGAAGGAGATCCTGCATCGGGATTTTACCGACTTCAGCGCCATCAAGAGCGAATTGACGGGCTACAATGCGGGATATTTCTGCATGGGGGTTTCCTCCATCGGCATGAACGAGAAGACGTACCGGCATCTCACCTACGATCTTACCCTGGCATTGGCCCGCACGCTTGCCGAGCTGAACCCCGATATGACCATGTGCTACGTGTCCGGCGCGGGCACCGACAGCAGCGAAACGGGCCGGGTCATGTGGGCACGGGTCAAAGGCAAAACCGAGAACGATCTGCTCAGGCTGCCCGTTCGCCGGGCCTACATGTTTCGGCCGGCCTTCATCCAGCCGACCAAAGGCTTGAAGAACACTCATACGTTCTACCGCGCGCTTACTCCGCTGTTCCCGCTGGGGAAGCTGTTGTTCCCGCAGTATCTCCTGACGCTCAGGGAGATAGGGTTGGCCATGATCAACAGCGTCGCCAAGGGCTACGACAAGCAGGTGCTCGAGGTCCGGGATATCGCGAGGCTCGCCCGGCAGTAAGCCCGGTCGACCGCGACTACGACAAGTGGAAAAGCTGGCGGCAGAACCGACAGATGCCATGAAAACAGGATGCTCCCCTTCGCGGCTTCGCGGTCAAGGGGTTTTGGTTTTTTTTGGAATCCACCGGATTCCCGTGACACATCTTTCCCGGGGCGGTACAATGAATGACCCGGACACCGGCCGTTTAATTCGCCATGGAACTCAACACTCTCGGTTTTGATCAGTGGTTCGAAGACAGAAAATCGGAAGCGCGGCGGCCGGACTGCAGCGTCGCCCGCGTGACCGCGGTGCACCGGGACAGCTTTCTCGTCAGAAATGAACAACGAGAAATCTTCGCCGAGCCGGCGGGCGGTTTCCTGTATGCAGCCGAGTCCAGCATGGACCTTCCCTCGGTCGGCGACTGGGTGCTCGTGCAATACCATAATGACGACACACTCGCCATTATTCACGGTCTGCTTCCGCGCAAAACCTTCCTGCGGCGGAAAACCGCGGGCAAAAAAGTCGATTACCAGATGATCGCGGCGAATATCGACTGCGCCCTGATCGTGCAGGCCTGCGATGCCGATTTCAGTCCGCGCCGGCTGGAGCGCTACCTCGTGATGGTGAACGAGGGGAACATCGAGCCGATCCTCCTCCTGACAAAGACCGATCTGATCCTGCCGGAGATGCTGGAGCAGAGAATGTCGGTGGCGCGCCGGGCAAGCGGCGGATGCAGGATCCTTGCGCTCAGCAACGTGACCGGTTTCGGCGTGGACCTGGTGCGGCAGCTTTTGGAGCCGGGCAGGACCTATTGCCTGGTCGGCTCTTCCGGGGTGGGCAAGACAACGCTCCTGAACCTTCTCATCGGCGGCGAAGTGTATGAAACGAACGCCGTCCGGCCGAGCGACGGAAAAGGCAGGCACACCACGACGAGCCGCCAGTTGATCGTGCTCGATCACGGGGCGATGCTGATCGATACGCCCGGGATGCGGGAACTGGGGAATATCGGCGCAGATGCCGGGCTTGAGGAAAGCTTCTCGGACATCTGGAGCCTCGCGAAGAGCTGCCGCTTCGCAAATTGCACGCACACGCAGGAAGCCGGCTGCGCGCTTCTTGCCGCAGTGGAAAGCGGCGCTGTGCAGAAGGAACGTTACGAGAGCTATCTGAAGCTGCTCAAGGAATCCGCGTACAATGAGATGTCCTATTCCGAAAAACGCCTGAAGGACAAAGCGTTCGGAAAGTTCGTCAAGACCGTGACGAAGGATCTGAAGAAATTTACGTCCTAAGCGCGTGGCTCACGGGTCCTTCGCGAAGGGAGGGCACATGAAGTTCAAGATGGATCTCTCAAGCGTTGAATGGTGGTTCTGGGCGGTTACGCTGGTCTTTATCATCGCGGCCCTGTCCGGATGGGCGCCGGGATATATGGCGGTCATCGTGATAAGCCTGGTGCAGACGATCTTCATCGGCCTTCGCACAGGCAGCGCCATATCCTTTCCTTCCCAGGTCCGGATCGTCTACTTCGCCTACACGCTTCTCGGCCTCTGGCCCGCAGGCCGCTTCTATTGCTACGCCTTTCTTGCCGTCGGCACGGCAATGGTGGTGTTCTTCGATCGCTGCGGAATCGCGCTGCTGCTCAAACTGATGCCGTGGAATAAAACCGCGGAGAACCCGCAGTGCAAGCTGCCGCCGAATTGAAGCCCCGTGCTCCGGAAAGATATCCATGGAAAAACATCCTGTCGAACTGCTCATTGCAAAAGCAGATGAAGCCATCAATAGGGAAGATTTTGACGCGCTCGCTGATATGTACACCGAAGACGCCGTTCTGGTGATCAAGCCCGGCATGAACGCAGTCGGCCGTCCTCGAATCAAGAAGGCCTTTGAGGCCATTGCCGCTCATTTTGAACACTCTTTGCGTGTTACGCAGGCAGGCTTGCACATCCTGGAAGCGGGAGATACCGCCCTTGTGCTGGCAAAAACGATCATATCCGCTTCGAATCTTCCGCCGACAGAGCGCAAGGCAACATACGTGTTCAGGCGGAGTCATCAGCATGACTGGCTGTGCGCAATCGACAACTCGTACGGACATGATTTGATCGATGCCGACCAGGAATGACAACACACGACCTTCTTTTCACGAGGGCCCCGCTTCTTTGTCAGATCATCCGCTGAATCCTTCGTTGTCCTGCCCTTTGTGCTCGTCACGGTTTGTGAACGAACACTCCCGGGACGCCAGGCGGGAATATCTGCTCTGCAGCGCTTGCGGACTGGTTTTCGTGCCTTCGCGGTACTTTCTTTCCCCTGAAGACGAAAAGAAACGGTACGATCTTCACCGGAACTCACCCGACGATCGGGGCTACCGCCGATTCCTCGAACGGCTGCTCCATGCGCTGCATCCGCGGCTTGCTCCTGCAAGCTCGGGCCTCGACTTCGGCTCCGGTCCCGAGCCGCTGCTCGCGGCTGTCTTCCGCGAAGCGGGCCACGCGATGACGATCTACGACCCGTTCTATGAGCCTGCTCCGGCGGCGCTCGGCCGGCAGTACGATTTCATTACCGCATCCGAGGTCGTCGAGCATCTTCGCGAGCCGGGAAGGGAGCTTGATCGGCTTTGGAATTGCCTGAAACCCGGCGGCCTGCTCGGCATCATGACGCAGCCGATCGTCGATCGCGATGCCTTTCCCCGGTGGCATTATAAGAACGACCTGACCCATATCTGCTTCTTTTCTCCGGGAACCTTCAGGCTGCTTGCGGAGCGATGGCATGCCGAGATCGAATTCCCGGAGAAGGATATTGCGGTGTTTCGAAAACCGAAGATCAATACCGGAAATCAAATCATCAACGCTGAAGAACCCTGATTGGTTTATGATTCACGCTGATAAAAAGAGGCATGATGCTTCATGTGTCTTTCAGTGTCTTATGCGTTAAATGCCTTGAAGGAAAATATTCAACGCCGAAAGAATATGATGATCTATGATTTGCGCAGATGATTTCATCATGCTTCTTCATAAGTTCATCAGCGTTGATCTGCGTTGAATTGCATTGATAGTGATCAGCATGTATTCATTATCCTAACAGCGATAATCTGCGTTGAATGTATTGATTCCATGCGAACCCTGCCCATCCTCTACCAAGACGACCATCTCGTGGCGATCAACAAACCCGCGGGGCTTCTCGTACACAAAAGCTCCATCGATCGACGGGAGAAAGAATTCGCCATGCAGATCCTGCGGGACCAACTCGGCCGCTGGGTCTATCCCACGCACCGCCTGGACAAGGCGACGTCGGGCGTCCTGCTCTTTGCGCTGGACAACGAGACAGCACGGAGCATGATGCGCCTTTTCGTTGAGGGCGGCATCTCCAAAACCTATCTAGCTGTTGTGCGGGGATTCACGCAGGAAACGGAGCTGATCGATCATCCCCTGAAGGATGAATGGGACGACCGCCTTGATCCGCGCACGGACCGGGACAAGGCTGCCAGGGATGCGAGGACCGAATACCGGAGGCTCGCGACGGTGGAGCTGCCGTTCCCTGTGGGACGGTACGAAACAGCGCGGTACTCGCTCATTTCCGTGGAACCCCGGACAGGCAGGACGCACCAGATCCGGCGGCACATGAAACACATCTTCCATCCCGTGATCGGCGACACGACCTGGGGCGACGGCAAGCAGAACGAGTTCTTCCGGGAAACGTACAATTGCAGGCGGATGCTGCTTCATTGCCGGGTGATGAGCTTCCCTCATCCCGTGACCGGCGCGACGATCACGATTCCTGCCGGCTTGGACGGCGAATTCACGACAGTGCTTCAGGCAATCGGCTGGGGCGAGGTGCAGCCGGCATGAAGAAACTCGGCAGAACGTTCTTTCAGAGCGACGCGGAGACGCTTGCCCGCGATCTGATCGGCACGGTGCTAATCCATCA
>JAKAHZ010000086.1 GCA_021814615.1 Nitrospirota bacterium
GTCTCTCCCCGTTCTTTTTCCGCAACAGCCCGCCGCCGCGTTGATGGTGCCGGCCCTATCCGCCAATGGCGAGGAAGTCCGTGTGGCCCATCCCGTCGAAGACGATCTTTCCCACATATTCCTTCAACTCATCGGCGGCCCGCAACAGGGACTGCAGCACATCGGGATCGTAGATTGTTCCCGACTCCTTCATGATCGTCTCGAGCGCGGCCTCGAAGGAAAGCGCCTCCCGGTAGGGCCGCTTGACGGTCAGCGCATCCAGCGCGTCGGCGGCCGCGAACACCCGAGCGCCGTGCGGGATCTCCGCGCCCCGGAGGCCCCGGGGATATCCGGACCCGTCAAAATGCTCATGATGCGCGCGCACGATCTCCGCTGCCCGGGAGAAATACCCGATATGTCCGATGATCCGGAAGCCGGTCTCGGGATGGGTGTGCATGATGCGCTCTTCCTCGGGCGAGAGCGCGCCGGTCTTGTGCAGGATCGCGTCAGGAACGCCGATTTTCCCGATGTCATGCAGCAAGGCCCCGCAGTAAAGATCGACAAGGTCCCTCCCCTTCACTCCGCAGGCGTTCCCGATGATCAGGGAGAACTCCGTGACCCGCAGGGAGTGACTCCCCACTTCATGCTCCCGGGCGTCGATGGCGGTGACGAGGGCTTCGAGCGTCACGAGGTAGGCGGTGTCCAGATAGTGGACGACCCCTTCGAGATAGGTATCGTTGAAATAGCAGTGCTCGCACCGGTAGGTGCCGTCCGGCCTCCGTACATAGCGATCAGCCTCGATTGCCTGGCCGCAGGTGGGGCAGGTATGCAGGTGACTCGAAGGGATTACGGACCCCATGATCGGCTCCTCATTTCCAGGGTCGCTTTGCGCCTGCGACCTTTGCTTTGCAGTCCGCCGTCAGTTCCGTCTCATGCCGGCGCAGGCAAGCTGCTATCCTGTCCTTTCCCGGCTTTTCATCCCAGCAGAACCGGAAGAAGTCGTCGCCGCAGGCTTCGCGGAATGCCTGCCGCCCCTTTCTGGCGGATGCCAGGTGTTCTCTGCATGCCGACGACAGGGAAGCACCGTTCCGGGCCAGGCATTGGGCGATCCGTCCCTTTCCGGGCTGAACGTCTGCACAGAACTGTTTCACCTCGACAGCACAGGGATGCTGCGCTCCGCCGGCAAAGAGCGGCGGGACGGCGATGAAGACGCCAGCCAGGAACAATACGACCGTCGTAATACGGCTTGATCCAATTCTCATTGACGACTCCTTATGGTTCGCTCCCGTCCTCAGGGATCATCGCTCCCTGTCCCTGAATGCCGTCCCTCCGGGACGGCTCAGACCCTTCAGGTGACACAGGCAGACATGCCCGGGATGAACCCGGATTCGGCGAATATGTCCTTCGACGGCCTGCGAAAATAGGGGCACCGCTCCTCGCGGCAGACCTGAGGATGGCGGTCGGCATGGCTGCAGACGATGGGCGCGGGGGAAAGCGGGAGGGTAATCGCCAGTCTCTCGGCGAAGACGTCCACGGCAATCCTGATCGCAGCGCGCACATAGGCCTTGCAGCAGCTCGGGCCGGTGAGATCGGCGATGGCCCGGCTCACGCGCGTCGTTGCATCCATGACAAAGGCCTGTTCCCGGTCGGAGCCGCACCGCGCGCCGAGGAACACCGACAGCACCGCTCCCAGGGCAGGCACGATGCCGCAGACGCCGGTGAGCGCGCAGTACCCCCCGTGAGCCTGCTTCGCCGTGCGTTCGAAGACCTCGCGCATGTCTTCGGCAGTCCCCCAATGGTAGGGAGAATTCCGGAGCGCGGCGAGCAAGGCGCCTGCGGCAACGTAGGCGTGATCGCAGGACAGCATGGGCAGGGACGGGTGTGCCAGCAGGCGCTCGGCAATTTCCGCGGGATCCGTGCCCTGTTCGGCAAGGACCATTTCTTCGACGACCTTCCGCGCCTCCCGGCCGTGGCACGCGTCGCAGAGCACGTGGCCCTCCGGGCACTTGACATGCCCGCGAAATCCGACGCCGCATCGGGAACAGGTCAAATCCTCCGCACGAGAAAGATAGGTCAATTCCGCGCCGCAGAGCATGCAGTGTTCCAGCTGGGATGCCAAGGTAGACATGGAGAAATTATACTCGTTCCGGCATGCCCTGACAATCCCTCCCTCAGGAACGGTACAGGATCGCCGGAAACCGTTCAACCGCCGGCGCCTCCGTTCTTCCGCGGATGCGGGAGATGGCGGAGATCCACATCCGATAACGCGGCCAGCAGACTCGCCTTGATCCCCCGATGCTCGCTTTCCAGCCCCTCCAGGAGCGCCTTGACGCGGACCCGTTTCTGGTCGGGGTCCCCGCAGGACGGGCAGGCGCAGCAGGTCACCGGAAAGCCGGCCTCGGAGGCATAGGCGATGATCTCCTGTTCGGGAACGTAGAACAGCGGGCGGATGACCACGTTCTTTCCGTCGTCGGCGGCAAGGAGCGGCGACATGGCCTTGATCGTGCCGTTGTAGAACTGGTTCAGGAGAAGGGTTTCGATGAAGTCGTCGGCATGGTGGCCCAAGGCGATCTTGGTGCAGCCGAGCTCATGAGCCTGGGTGTAGAGCACGCCCCGGCGGATGCGGGAACAGAGCGAACAGGGCACGTCGTCAGGTTCGAGCTTCTTGAGCATCAAATCATGGATCGGCGCCGGGACCACGCGATGCTCGAATCCGCTTTGGCGCAGGTATTCCTCGATCCCCTCGGTCCGGAACCCCGGGAATCCGGGGTGGACCGTCACGGCGATGAGCGAGAACTCCACCGGCGCCCGGCGCCGCAGAAGCTCGAGCATGGTGAGCAGGGTCCAGCTGTCCTTCCCGCCCGAGAGGGCGACCAGGATGCGGTCGCCGTCGTCGACCAGGCCGAAATCGCCGATGGCCTTGCCCGTCAAGCGGCGGATGCGGTGTTCGCGTTCTTCGAGTGTTTGCATCGTTCAATGAAAAAGCCTCCGGAACCTTCTCCGGAGGCTGGGAATACAGCGCCGTGCTTTACCGCTTTTTTTTCTTCACCGTCTTCTTTGCCGCCTTCTTCTTCGCAGCCTTCTTCACCGGTTTTTTTGCGGCTTTCTTGACAGCCTTCTTCACCGGCTTCTTGCCGCCCTTCTTTGCCGGCTTCTTCGCGGCCTTGGCCGGCTTCCGCTGAGCGGGCTTTTTCGGCGCCGCTCCCGGCGCGCCGACCTCCAGGGTCTCCACGCCGCAGCAGTAGATGGGCTCCTCGTAGACATCGCCGGTGCGTGTCACGTCGATCCGCCTGCCGCACACCTTGCACTCGTACTGTACGATCCTCTCGATATCCATCCCGACCTCCTTGCGCGGAAACCATCCGCTGCTCGTTACGGGAATCACGCCCCCTTCCGCCGTTCCGCTGGGAATCCGGCGGCCTATGCCACTGTAGGTTCAGATGCGGGAAATGTCAAGACCCTTCAGGACCAGACGCGCGGCTGTTTCTTGAGCGCCCGTACCTTGGCGTCCCTGCGCACATCGGCCTGGCGCAGCGTCCAGATCTGCTCCATCCCTTCGATCGCCGTCGCCAGGGCCTCATCGGTTTTCTTGCCGCTCCACTCGCGGGTTTCCGCGATCCGGTACAGCTCGAGTATGACCTCATCAAGGGTCATCGCTGTCTCCTTGTGGTGGTCCGTAGATTCCGGCGCTCGTTGCCGGTCCGGCTGAACCAACCGGGCTTCACGCCCGGAGATTCCTCGTTCTGTTCAGCGGGATTCGGGAGGGAGAACCGACCCGACGCCGATCACCCGCACTTCGAGAATCCGCAGCCGTGGCAGACTGCGCAGCCTTCGCCGAACTGCAAGAGCCCCCCGCACTCGGGGCATTCGGGGCAGAGGCCCAGATGGTTCGTGTTCTCCCCCTGTGCGCAGTCCGAGGAACTATAAGGAACCGTGGGCTCCACCGCTTCCGCGGCCCCGGCTGTTTCCTCGGCGTTCCGGCGGGGGTGCTTGTTCACGATGCCGTCCTTCTGAAACCGCTCGAGCGCCAGGCCGATGGCGTCGGGGCAGGACAGGATGCTCCTGCCTCCCTCGCCCCAGGCAGGCGACGGGCAGCGGATGCCCTTCACCTGCTTCACGATGGCGTCGATGGCCACGCCGGAGCGCAGGGCCAGGGAGACGAGCCGCGACACGGCTTCGGACTGGCTCGCAGCGCACCCGCCCGATTTGCCCATGGTCGAGAAGACCTCGCAGATGCCCTCCTCGTCCTCGTTGATGGTGATGTAGAGGTTGCCGCAGCCCGTGGAGATCTTCTGGGTCACGCCGTGGGTGTAGGCGGGCCGCTTGCGCGGCTTCTTCTCCTCGGCCAGGTCGGGCAGGGCGGAGGCCACGGTCACCTGGGCGGCCTTGCGCGCCTTTTCCGTGGCGCCCGTGGACAGCACCTGCTCGTCTCGGGAGCCGTCACGGTAGATGGTCACGCCCTTGCAGCCCAGGTGGTAGGCCAGGAGATAGACCTTCTCCACGTCCGCCGTGGTGGCGGCATGGGGGAAGTTCACCGTCTTGGACACGGCATTGTCGGTGTATTTCTGGAAGGCTGCCTGCATCCGGATGTGCCACTCGGGGCTGATGTCGTGCGCCGTGACGAAGACCTGCTGCTGGTCGGCAGGGACCGCATCGATGCCCGCGCAGCCGCCGTGCTCGGCAATCTCCTTCATGAGCGATTCGGAATAGAAACCGCCCTCCTTGGCTGCCTGCTCGAAGATCGGGTTTCCCTCAACCAGCTCGGCGCCGTCGAGCACCCGCCGGACGTAGGAGAGCGCGAAGATCGGCTCGATGCCGCTGGAGCAGCCCGCGATGATCGAGAGCGTGCCCGTCGGCGCGATGGTGGTCACCGTGGCGTTCCGCACGGGCTTCCTGCCCGTCCGGTCGTAGATGCTGCCCTTGAAGTTCGGGAAGGCGCCGCGCTCGGCGGCGAGTTCCTCGCTCATGACCCGACCCTCGTCGGTGATGAACTTCATGACCGACTCGCCCAGCTGGACGGCCCGGTCGGAATTGTAGGGCACATTCATCTGGAGCAGCATGTCGGAGAATCCCATGACGCCCAGGCCGATCTTGCGGTTGGCCCGGGTGTTCTCGGAGATCTTTTCGAGGGGGTACCGGTTCACGTCGATCACGTTGTCCAGGAAATGCACGGCCTGGCGCACCGTGTGGCGCAACTTGTCGTAGTCCACCGCCGAGCCGTCGGCCGTGGTCATCTTCGCCAGGTTGATGGACCCCAGGTTGCAGGACTCGTACGGAAGCAGCGGCTGCTCGCCGCAGGGATTGGTGGATTCGATCATGCCCACGTGGGGCGTGGGGTTCTGCTGGTTGATGCGGTCCAGGAAGATGATGCCCGGGTCCCCGTTCTTCCAGGCCATGTTCACGATCGTCTCGAAGACCGTGCGCGCCTTGAGCTTGCGCACCACCGTCCTCGTCCGGGGGGACATGAGATCGTACTCCGTGTCCTTCTCCACGGCGCGCATGAACGTGTCGGTGAGCGCCACGGAGATGTTGAAATTGTTCAGCCGGTCGTTCTGCTGTTTGCAGGTGATGAAGTCCAGGATATCCGGATGGTCGATGGACAGGATGCCCATGTTCGCGCCGCGGCGCGTGCCGCCCTGCTTCACCGTATCCGTGGCCGCGTCGAAGACGGTCATGAAAGAGATGGGACCCGACGAGATGCCCTTCGTCGATTTCACCACGTCGCTCTTCGGACGGAGGCGGGAGAAGGAGAAGCCCGTGCCGCCGCCCGACTTGTGAATGAGCGCGGCATTCTTCACGGACTCGAAGATCTCGTCCATGGAATCGCCCACGGGCAGCACGAAACAGGCCGACAGCTGGCCCAGTTCGCGCCCGGCGTTCATGAGCGTGGGGCTGTTCGGCAGGAACTCGAGGTTCGTCATAAGGCGGTAGAACTCCTGAGCCGTTCCGTCGATATCCGCCTGAGATTTGCCGTAGGTCCCGTCGGCAGCGGCGATGGTCCGGGCGACGCGCTGGAACATGTCCACAGCAGTCTCGGTGACCGTGCCGTCCTCGTTCCGCTTGAGATACCGCTTCTCGAGGACCTTCAGGCTGTTCTCCGACAACGCCAGCCCTGCGCCGGTACCGGACACTTTTTCTGCGGACACCGCACTCTTCATGTTCGCGACCCCCTTTGATGACTGAGCTTGGATACTATTAAAGTATGAAATTTCGTTATTTCGATCGATTAAAGACAGCGAAAGCGACCCACAGGGTCGCTTCGATGCTTGCCTTACTCGTGCTCGCGACGCTCCAAAATCTCGCAGGATTTCGTTAATGCCGCCATACAAGCCTTTCGGGTCAGGAACGTTTGATTAAATTATCGGTTTCGATGGTTCAGAAGATACAGTTTCTTCGGTTTTCAGGAAGCTTTCTTCAGACTCGGGACTTCTGCATTGTTTAAGCCGAAGAGAGTATACCTACAACATATGGTGTTGTCAAGCTAAAAATACTACCACATTTTGTAATAAATCTCCGCAGAGAAAATTCATTATCCCTTGGTTTGATGCGGTTTTTTTCGTCCCCCCCTGCCCGAAGGGGCATAAAAAAAGGACGGTCTAGAACGGAATTTGAAAATCCCTTGACAATCGCCATCAAACTCGACGTTCAACCTTCGGGGCCGTTTCCGAGCATGAAATTTCTTCACCCTCGGTGAAGATCATGACCGATCTCAACCCCTATAGGGAAGTCCGTTTCTCCCTGCAGCGCTGCTTCTTCGATCTACATCTTGAGCTCGGTGAAGGAGAGCAAATTCGTGATGACCGTCCAGATGAGGCCGCTCAGCTGGATCGCTGCGGGAAGCGAAAGCGATTCGAGCGCGAAGAAGGCGAGCCGCTTCGGCGCCGAAATGACCTGCGAACACACGGGAACGAAGGTCGCCAGCAAACGGCAGTTCACGAGAAAGGCAAGGGGCAGGTAGACCAGGAGGGTCACGAGAATGTTCGAGGGGGTGAGCGCGAAGACCAGAATGAGCAGCAGGAATTCAAGGGCTGTCAGGCCGACGATGCGCTTCCAGGGGGTTTTGAGCAGGTGAGCAAGATGGCGCGAAAGCAGGTGTTTGAAGAGGAGCGTGAAGCCGATGCCGACGAAGAACATGATGCCGAGCAGAATGGCGGTGAAGAAGCAGCCGACCTGCAGCGCCCAGGCATCCTGCGGCACTGTCGCCACCAGGAATGCGGAAAGCAACGATGGAAATACCAGCGGTTCGATGAAGCGGCTCAGTTCCCCTTTCGGATCACGCATGCCCACCCTCCTCATGCGCTCCTTCGGCAGGCGAAGGAGCGGGCTTCGAGTCGCATGATGCACCGCGCCTGTTGATGTCCCTATGATAGGAATCGGCCGCTGTACTGTCAAACCGAGAATGGAATTAGCGAGAAAGCAAAGCTGGAAGTTGAGGGCGGAAAAAAGACGTACAACGTACCGCGTACAAAGTATAGAGAACCGATTCCAGAGGCCATGCGTACCTGCTTTGCACGTTGTACGCTGTACCTTGTACTTGTACGGTTTACTCGACGACCCAGACCGCGCAGTTCTTCGCGTCGCGGATCAATTTGGTCGAGGTGCTGCCGAAGAGGAACTCCTCGGTCTTGCTCTTGTGATGCCGTCCGACCACGACGGTACAGCAGGACATGTCGCAGCGCATGTCCAGGATCGTGTCGGCGAAGGAGGTTTCGCCGCCCACGCAGGCGCGCACCCTCACCTTTTCCGGCGGGAATCCGGAGTGGATCATGACCTGCCGGTAGTTGTCGAGCATGCGGTTGGCGGCGGCCATCTTCTCCCTGGTCCAGGCGACCTGTTCCTCCTCGGAATCGAAAAAGTCCTCCTCCGGCTCAGGGATCACCGAAAGCAAGGTCACCATGAAGCCCGGGAACCCGCCGACAATATCGGCCACATAGAGCACCGCGCGCTTCGAGCTGTCAGACTCGTCGACGGCGATCAGGAAATGCTTGTCCTTCGGCCCGACATTCTGCGTTTCCATGGCAGACTCCTTTTTCGTAATCCACAGCGCGATAAAACGACGGCCGCGTTTCCTGCATCTATCTTTCCAGCCTGTCCCGCGCCTCCGCGATGTCTTCCAGAAGCTCGTCGGTCGTGTCGTAGTAAACCGTCGATCCTGCGGAAAAATGCATCAGCACCCGGTTCAGCGGTTCGGGAATATACGGATAGATCTTGCGGAGATTGGCTACGCGGTTTCGGAACACGATGTTCACGTCGTCCTCGTTCAGCCGGTCGAGCGCAGCGGGGTCATTCTCCAGGAGCCCCTGGGTGGTCACATCGCCCCTGCCTGCGATGAAGAGCAGTACGTTCCCCAGGCCGAAGAGATCGTAGGCAAAGCGGCTCTCCGCGTGGCGATAGTTGAAATCGTAGTCGATCCATCGGTAATTCCCGGTACGCTCGTCCCGGATCAGGTGGTCCCGCCGGATGTCCCCATGCTTCTCGCCGCTGGCATGCAGAAAGCGTATGGCCTCCACCATGCCGATATACTGGTCCAGGAGGAGGGGAAAATGCCGGAAGAAAAACTCCTCATGGCTCGTTCCGATGGCCGACAGGACCTGGGGGAGCGTCTTCCCGCGGATGTAGTCCAGGATCCGGAGCGGATGACCGGCAGAATCGGCAACGGTAGTCCCCTGCATGAAGTCTCCGCGCCCCCTCACCAGTTCGAGGATGCGCGCCTCCTTCTGGGGGCTGCGCACGCACTCGAAAACGAAGTTGCCGATCCGGGCGTCGAACCGCTCCCGGAACACCCACTTGAGGATCTTCACCTCGCCGGTCAGCAGGTTCACCGACCGTTTGACCCAGAACTTGGGTTCGTCCTCAAGCCCGAACCGCCCTTCCCGTTCGTTGTTCCGGACGAAAAACGGCGTGCCGTCCAGCACCACGACGTCATCATATTCCACGCGGAAGAAATCCGCCGTGTCCTTGGTCTTCACCCGCTTCGGCACGCGGTCCGGCATCCACCGCCGGATCATGCTCTTGAGCTCCCGTTCGCTGTATTCCTTCGTCCCCGCCACGATCGGCCCCCGCGCCCCGCACCGGCTATTCCCATTATACCAAAGCAGGCGAAGCCGCTTCATCCCTTCGGACGGCTCGCCTGGCGGGCGCGGCGTTCCGGATCAGGAAGAGATGGCTCTTGACAGGTGATGACGCTTGCATTACTGTTGACACAGAAAGGGCTCATCCCATCCATGAAACAGGGCATATTCAGGCGAATATTCCTGCTCTACGGCATCATCCTGGTTCTCGCGCTCGCCGGCACGGAGCTCTTCATCACCGGCGCGGTGCGGACGAACGAGGTGAAGGCGCTGCACGACAACCTTGCGGCGCAGGCGCAGCTCATCGGCCGGGGAATCTCCTTCAAACCCGGCGCCACCCTCGATGCGCTCTGCCGCGAGCTCAAAGCAGAGACCGCTGCGCGCGTTACGATCATCGACCGGGACGGCGTGGTGCTGGGAGATTCCGACCATGATTCACGGACCATGGACAACCACCGCACCCGGATCGAAGTGCAGCAGGCGCTCTTCTCCGGCACGGGCATGACGATCCGCCACAGCGACACGTTGAACGCCGACATGCTGTATGTCGCTCAGAACATCGCGCAGAATGGCGCGCCGCGGGGCATCGTCCGGCTCAGCGTCTCCCTCCGGGAGGTGGACGCCGCCATCAACCGGCTGCGGATCAATATCATTGCAGCCGTCACGCTCATTGCCGGCCTGGCCGCCCTGTTCCTGGCCTGGCAGGTGGAGCGGATCCGCCGACTTACCGTCCAGATCAGGGATTTCGCCGCATCCCTCGCCCGCGGAGAACTGGACCGCCGCCTCTTCCTGCACCGGGCCGGAGAGTTCGAAGAGATCGCGGGCGGCCTGAACTCCATGGCGGGTTCCCTGCAGGGCGAGATCAGCGCCCTGCGCGACGAGAAGGCGAAGTTCGAAACGGCGCTTCTCGGCATTTCGGACGGCGTTCTGCTGCTGAACCGCGAGGGCCGCGTCGAGGCCGCCAACACCGTTTTCCTCGACCTCTTCAGCATCACCGGCGCCGTGGTCGGCAAGCCGTTCCTCGAAGTGGTCCGAAACCATGCGCTCGCCGACCTGGCGGCAGAAGCTCATCTCCGGCACCGCGCCGCTTCGGGAACGATCGACGTCGATGCGCCGAAGCAGCTCTCGCTTCTGGCAACAGCGCTTCCCATCCTCCCGGAAACAGCGGGGGAGCCGAGGTTCCACGGCACGGTCGTCGCCCTCCACGACATCACCCAGCTCAGGAAACTGGAGCAGGTGCGGAAGGATTTCGTCGCCAACGTGTCGCACGAACTGCGCACGCCGGTCACCGCCATCCAGGGATTCGCCGAAACGCTCCTGGACGGCGCCCTGGAGGACAAGGCCAATGCGCGGAAGTTCGTCGAGACCATCCGGTCCAACAGCGAGCGCATCAACCGGCTGGTGGACGATCTCATGACCATTTCGAAGATCGAGCTCGGAGCCATCGCCGTCGAAAAGAACGATGTTGCCGTCGAGGACGCCGCCGACGCGGTGCTCGCTCTGCTCCGGGACCAGGCGGCGAAGAAAGGGATTTCCTTAATCGTGGAGATCCCGCACGACTTCGGCATGATCCTGGCGGACCGCGACCGCCTGGTGCAGATCATGACGAACCTCGTGGACAACGCGATCAAGTTCACGGACAAGGGCGGGGTGACGCTCGGCGCGGGAGAAGAGAACGGCAGGTCCTTCCTTTTCGTCCGGGACACGGGCGTCGGCATCCCCGAGAAGCATCTGCCGCGCATCGGCGAACGGTTCTACCGGGTGGACACGGCCCGTTCGCGGACCATGGGCGGCACGGGCCTGGGCCTTGCCATCGTGAAGCACCTGGTGAAAGCCCATGGCTGGGAGATGAAGATCGAAAGCATGCAGGGAAAAGGGACGACGGTGAAAGTGTACGTTGGCTGAAACGATGCCGCGAGATCGGATCGCCTGTGTGCGGCGTTAGAGAATAACGTTCCTGAAGGAAACCGGCTTCTTTTTGAGCTGGATTATTTTGTTCCCGGCGCAGCGCCGCTTTTTCCCGCCCGCCGGTCCTTGCCGCTCCGCCGCTCCGGCCCCCGGTACGTGTGATCATTGATCTTCCGCCGGTCCTTCCGCGACCTCCGGTCCTCCCCCGGGCCGCCGTCGGAAAGAAAGTAACCGATCATTTCCTGACGCTGCGCAGTAACCACCGGCGAGCTCGCCTGAGCAAGCTGCAGGGCTCCCTTGTCCAGTTCCTCGGGATAATCGGCAACGAGCCCCACTAAGGCCTGCTCCCCTTTCCGGAAGAGCAGCACCCGTTCCTTTCGCTGGACGCCGGATCCCTTCGCCGCGTCACTCAGCAGCACGTCCAGTTCCGCCGCAGAGCGCTGCACGTGTCCCAGGACGCGTTCGATCAGTCCTGCCAGCTTTGCCGCGTCATCGGCGACGATCGTCAGGAGTTCCTTTACCAGGGTCTGCGCCTGCTCTTTCGCCTGCTCTGCCTCGGCTTTGGTCACTTTTCTGACGCGGAGCTCACTGGTCAGCCTTGCCTTGAAATGCGCCTTGATCGCGTCTATGAGCCAACCTTCCCGCACCTTCCGCTGTTCCTTCTCCGACAGGACCGCCAGGGTCCGGCGGCAGCGCCGCTCGATCCGGCTGAGGTTGTCCCGCACATACCGAAGGATATCCAGGAGCTCGGTTGCCAGGTCGTCCCACCGCTTTGCCAGGTCGTCCAGCATCTTCCTGCGCTCGGCGGCCATTTCATCGATCCGGACCAGCCGCAGCGCATCGTCGATCTTCCTCGGATTCAGCTTTTTCCGTTGTTCCCCGGAAGCCGCGATAAACTCCGCCGGCCCGTCGAAATCGAGTCCCGCGAGCCTGTGCAGATGATATTTGAACTCTCCCGCCGCCTGGAGCAGCGCGGGGTTGAACAGGCGGGTACGCTCGAGCACGCCAAAAAAAGCGCTCTCGGCCGGATCCTGCTGACCGCCGAGAGCCTGACTCCGCTTCTCAAAAGACTCCAGCTTAAGCAGCTGCCGGCGATAGCGCACAAGATCGGCGGCATGCCGCTCGGCAATGAAGGACTTTTCCGTATGCTCGAGAAAGGAGAACAGCTCCTGCGGCTCGGGACTGAGCGTCGTACTCGCCGTTGCGCGCCTTCCGAAAATTGGTTCTTCCGCGGTCATCACGCTTCCCTGGATTCGCCTTTCTGGCCCACGAAGTGGTCCTCTTTGTCCTTGAACAGGATATTGAAGGTGGTAAGGGATCCGTAGATGCGCGTGATGTACTGCTGCAGATCCACTTTGTCCGCATCGGACAGGCCCTTGTGGCTGTTGATCTGCTGTTCCAGGACACGCAGCCTGTCGCGGACCATCACGATCTTGTGAAAGAAGGTCTCGATCGGAACCGACTTGGGTGCCTGGTTCGCATCGGCCGGTTTCAGGATGAGCTCTCCACCCTGCCAGCGGCTTGCGAGCGCGATCTTCGGGAGCTCTTCCTGACGCATTTCGTACACTGCAAGCTGGACAAGCTCGTATGCTCCGGTCTCCGCGTCGGTGAGCGCATGCAATTCCGCTCCCGCTACCGGCGCATCCTTGCCGAGCCGGGGAAAGTAGACATCGCAGTTTCCTCCCGGAGCAGCACGCTCCACGCGGCCCACGCCGAACTTCTCATGCCTGACCAGGTCGCCTTTCAGAAAATCGCTCATGGTTTCCCCTTTCGCGGAAGAATGAATACCAGAAGACCGGCGGCAGAAATCACCGAATTCATAAAGAAGTGTAGCGCATTCTCTACCGCCTTTTTGAATGAACGGTATTTCGCCCCGTTGTACGATTACCAGGCTGCATGGACCACCGTTTCAACGGGAACAACGAAGCATTTTAGCACACTTCTTCTCCAAAAAGGAGCAACACTCCGCCCTTCCCGGTCTGCGGCCCTCCCGAAGAAGCGCCCCCATTGCTTAATAAGTCAAATTTTATTTTGACTTATTACCTGACCGGTGCTAGACTCGAATCAAGAACGGAATTCCAAGAAAGGAGTACCGCCATGAAACGGAAATTCTCAATCGCCGCGGCCATGATCGCCGGCATGCTGATGCTCTTCCCCCTCGCCGGCCGCGCCATGGACATGACGAAACCAGCCAAGACAAGCTATACGAAATCGGAACTCGACTTGCGCAACGCCATGCGCCAGCTCTGGGAGGACCATATCATCTATACCCGGGGCTTCATCGTCAGCAGCCTGGGGGATCTGCCTGATGCCGGCCCTGCGGCCGAACGGCTGCTTCGGAACCAGGATGACATCGGCAATGCGATCATACCCTTCTACGGCGAGGAAGCAGGCAAGAAGCTCGCAGCCCTGCTCCGGGACCATATCCTGATCGCGGCCGACATCGTGAAGGCGGCCAAGGCGGGTGACAATGCCGGGGTGGCTGAAGGCCAGAAACGGTGGAACAAGAACGCCGATGATATTGCCGTCTTCCTGAGCGGAGCCAACCCTAAGAACTGGCCCCTGCAGGATCTCAAGAATATGCTGTACGTCCACCTTGCCCTCACGACCACCGAGGTGGTATCAAGGATTCAGAAGGACTGGGCAGCCGATATCGCAGCATACGACAAAGGTCACGCGCACATGCTCATGTTCGCCGACATGCTGTCCGAAGGGATCGTGAAACAGTTCCCGGCGAAGTTCCGGCAGTAGCATCCAAAGGAGTGTAATTTCCATGAAACAGCAAATATTCAATCGTTTGGCATTAACGGGCGTTCCTGTTCTGCTTGCCGCATTTCTGTACAGCTGTGGCGGAGGCGGAGGAGGAGGCGCCTATTCGTACGGCGGCAGCAGCAGCCCCGCGCCGCCATCGACCGTGCAGCTCGTGAGTTGCCCGCCGAGCGGAACGACCGATGTATCCATCGTGAGCATCGCGGTCGGATTCAGCCCGGCAAGCATCACGGTGCCGGTCAACACGACGGTAAAGTGGACCAATACGGACACGACGACCCATACCGTCAGCAGCACGACCGTTCCTGCGAACGGCGCTTTCGATGTGCAGGTCAATCCCGGCGCGCCGATCTGTCTCAAGTTCACCGCCGCGGGAACGTTCAACTATCACTGCGCGGTCCATCCGACCATGCCGACAGGCATGGTGATCGTGCAGTAGGTCCCGGATTGTCATGCAGGACAGATGGCCTGCGGAGCAGCGGATCGCTTCGCAGGCATTTCTTTCACCGCGGGATCCGGCAGACCGTACAGAAAGCGGGTATAGTTATAGCAGCTGATTGCAGCGACGCCAAGGCGTGCACGGGAATGAACAATTACCCCGGGAGGACTGATCCATGAAATGGCTGCAGCGATTCTCCGACGATGCCTATGCATTGCTCCGCATTATCGCAGGATTCATGTTCCTGTTCCACGGCGCCCAGAAAGTCCTGGGCATCCTTGGCCAGACCCAGCCTGTCGGTTCCCAGCTCTGGATCGGCGGGCTGATCGAATTGCTCGGAGGAGCGGCGGTCATGCTCGGCTTCGGCACCCGCCTGGCAGCCTTCCTCTGCAGCGGCGAAATGGCGGTTGCCTATTTCCAGTTCCACTGGAAACTCCATATGGGCAGCGCCTTCTTCCCGATCGTGAACAAAGGCGAGCTTGCCGTGATGTACTGCTTTGTGTTCCTCCTGATCGCAACCCGCGGCACGGTGAAATGGGGCCTGGACAAGACGGGATCATAGCTGTACCGCGCACAACGTACCCCATCTTCCCTCTTGTCGTTTTTCCCCCGAT
>JAKAHZ010000087.1 GCA_021814615.1 Nitrospirota bacterium
CGGCGCACGTCCCGGCACCCGCGCATGCGGGGAATCCTTTTTGAGGAGGTTTTTCATGGCACAGAAGAGCGGTGGTGGCTTCAAGAAAATCATGCTGACGATCATCCTGCTTGCGCTTCTCGCCATCATCTTTGTCCTTGCAGGCGGCGGCGACCTGCTGCGGTCTGCCGGCAAGAAGATGGAGGGCGCGGGGAAACAGGCTGAAGAGATCAAGCAGAAGGTAGAAGAGAAAGCCTCTTCAGTCGGGAAATCCGTGGAGAAGGGCATCGATTCGATCAAGCCGGGAGAGAAGAAATAGGGATGTCCATGCTTTCCACGCGACAGGTCAGGAAATCATTCCAGAGCGGCGATCAGACACTTCACGTTCTGAACGGCATCGACCTGGATATCAGGAAAGGCGAGATGATCGCCATCGTGGGCGCGTCGGGCGTGGGCAAGAGCACCCTTCTGCACATCCTGGGCGGACTCGAACGCCCGACATCGGGCACCGTGCTCTTCGGCGAAGTCGATGTCTATTCGCTCTCCTCTGACCGCATCGCTCGCTTCCGGAACGAACAGGTCGGTTTTGTGTTCCAGTTCCATCATCTGCTTCCCGAGTTCACGGCGCTGGAAAACGTAATGATGCCGGGGCTGATCCGGGGGATGGACCGGGACAAGGCTGCACGGATAGGATCAGAACTGCTGGCTGACGTGGGGATCGGAGGCAGGGCTCATCACCGACCCGGGGAGATGTCTGGCGGAGAGCAGCAGCGGGTTGCTGTAGCCCGTGCGCTGGCCCTGAACCCTGGTATGGTGCTGGCCGACGAACCGACGGGAAACCTGGACACTCATACAGGCGAGGCAGTTCATGACCTGCTGAAGAAACTAAACCGCGACAAAGGCACGACCTTTATCATTGTGACGCATAATGACAAGCTTGCCCAGCGCGCTGACCGCGTATTCCGCATGGCGGAAGGCATGCTGACCCTCGAATCCCGCTGATCACCGACGGAAGCCGAAAGAAACCCATTTCCCGTCTTCCAGGCGCTCCTGAAGCGCCAGTCCCGCCTTTTGCATTGCCATTGCGACCTCCTCCCCCTGTTCCCGAAGAATACCTGACGCGATAACGATGCCTCCCGGGTTCAAGTGGGACGCAATAACATCCGACAGATCGATGAGCGTGCCGGAGATCAGATTTGCGGCGATCATGTCGTAGGCGCCATTCTTCTTTTCCAGCACGCCCACGGACAGCATGATCGTTTCCGCGTTATTCAGTTTCAGGTTGATTCTAGCTGAATCGATCGCGACGGGGTCGTTGTCGATGCCTTCGATCTCCCTGAACCCCAGTTTGAGCGCTGCAATGGCAAGGAGGCCCGTTCCTGTTCCCAGATCGAGGAAACGGTCGCGTTTGACCGATGACAGGACCTTTTCCATGAGTATGAGGCATGAACGCGTGGTCTCGTGATGACCGGTGCCGAAGGCCATGCCCGGGTCGATGACGAGCGGAATCCGGCCGTCCGCAGGCAGAGGTTCCCAGGGCGGGAGGATGGTGAACCGGGAGCCGATCGGCAGAGGTTTGAAGTTCCTCTTCCAGGATTCGTTCCAGTCCTCGTGGGGCAAGATCGAGTACGCGATCCTGATGACATCTTCTTTCTCGTCCGCCCGCAACGATAGTGCCAGGTCGTTTATCACGGCACGGACCGCATCGGGGTCCATTGACCGAGAAAAGTAAGCCGTGATGCTGTCGTCGTTCTCGATGATCCCCAACGCTCCCGCATCCATCAACGACTGGCTCATTTCAGCCCTGAGAGAATCCGGCAACTCGATGGTGAATTGATGATAGGTGATGTCCTGCATGACAGCATTGTAATACATACGTAGGAATAGGGCAAATCGGATGTCAACGCCGGCGGCGGCACGGGGTTCTGCCGCAGCGCTTTTCCCGCGCAGGATACCTAAGATGAAGAAGTTCCGGAGCGTTGAGACATGAGCGGTAAGCGCCCGAGACCGTGCAATGCGACTCTGCTTTACTTTTACGGGTATTTGTTGTAGATTCCCCGCTGTTCCAGGTCCGCGAAGATGGAAGGGAAGGGAAAAGCTCCTGTCCATGAATAACGCCGGTAAATATGAAGCCTTCGATATCACGCCACCCCAGCCCGGCATCATCCCCGCCTGCCCGGTTTCCCCGGACGCGCTCATCGGGATTCCGCGGCAGCAGACCAATCCGTGCCTGTGGGACGGAAGTGAATGGCGGGCATTTGTATCTGAACTTGCCTCGAAAGAGATTCACGTGGACGAACGAAACGCTTCGCGCTTGTTGTACGTGACGGACGCCGGAGGGATGGCATATGGTCGTCCCGGCGGCGTGCTCATTGCCCGTTCAACCAAAATGGTGGCGGAAGTCATGAAGGCTGCGCAGAAGTATGGCGTGCCGGTCACTGTTCGCGGAGGAGGGCTTACGACGGAGGGCGAGACCGTCGCTTTCGGCGGGTTGCAGCTGGACATGCGTGGCATGAGCGCTGTGCTCGAGATCGACAAAGAACATCTGACGGTCAGGTGCGAAGCGGGCATCTATTGGCACTCCCTGGCGGAAGCCCTGCGCCGGCACGGTCTGGACTATCTTTCCGCACCGCTGAACATGACGTCGTCCGTGGGAGGTACACTCGGCGTCGGCGGTATCGACATCAATTCCCCGCGTCTTGGTTGCAGCGCAGACCAGGCCCTGGCGATCAAGATCGTCACGCCCACAGGGGAAATCCTGGAGTGCTCGGAAAGCGAGAACGCCTGGTGGTTTAATCGCGTGCTGCTCGGGTATGGACAGTTCGGGGTTATCACCGAGGCAACCCTTCGCATCCGCCACTTCACACCGCTGACCATGCATTATTTCTACTATGGAGACCTGCGGACGGCCATGGAAGACCTGGTCATGTTGTGCGACGAGGATGCTGCCGACTATGCCGGAATCCTGACCATGCTTGACCGGGCCGTGAATCTGCTCGTGGCCTTCGATACCGACGAGCGCGAAAGGGCTTTCTTTACCACGTGGCGCAAGCGCCTCCGGGGGTTCGGCGAGCTTGGGTTTGCCGCGCGAACCGGCCTCTACTACATTTTGCGACCCTGGAAATACCGCGAAGCTCTCTATCTCTTGGAGCGGAAACGGACCCTGCTGCCGGAACTCCGGCCGGCACATCACCTGAGCCAGGGCAAAATTGTGGATCGGACGGTTGTGTTTTCCCAGGCAGTATGGAAGTTCTGGGGCGGCAGACAAATGGTGATTCCCGATCTTGCGACGAGCCGTGAGAAGTTCTTCGAGGCCGTTCTGCGCGGCAACGAAGTATGTAAAAAGTATTTTCCCCATTACACGCTTTACTGCGTGGGTATCAAGATCGTCGGCCCGCCGGAGCGTTACGAGCTTTCGTGTATTCCGCCCGATGCCAAGGGCATTGCTTACGGATGCGAGTTCGAACCCATGCTCGAAGGCCGGACCTACAGCCGCGATCATCTCCAGTCTTTCAAGAACGAGATTTACGATATCGGCGTGGACATAGGTACGAGCTATTATCGGTTCGGCGGCATGATGAAAGGCTATATACGGCGTGTCTTCGGCGATACGCTGGTCGATACCCATCTTGCCATGAAACGTTCTGTGGACCCGGCCATGGTGTTGAACCGGGATGTGATATTCTGATGAAAAAGCTGTCCCGATACGACCATACGCAACCAGGAGCAATTGACCCGGCGCAATGCAACGGCTGCGGCGTATGCATGCTTTCCTGCCCGGTCTGGCATCAGCACCGGACAAAGGCGCTCACCTATTGCGGCAGAAACCGTGCCGCCATCGGCGGGGCGGACGAGGATGACCTGGCTCCCTCCGCCGCCGCGTGCATTCTCTGTGGTTCCTGCGAACCGCTCTGCCCAATGGGCATACGTACGCAGCAGTCAACGCTCGCGTTACGAAGGAACCTTGCCCGCCGCGGATTATTGCCCAATCCACGTGTTGCGAGAGATCGTAAAAAGCCCGAGCGCGCTGCCGCGTCCCGGCTGATAATCCCGGGAGCATCATTACGGGATAATGGGCGGATTATATCAGCAGTGCTCCGGGTACTCGGTGGGGAAGCGAAACTTCATGCGGATGACGGCTCCGACCTCCTGCTGTCGCTCGAAGCAGGAGGCGAAGTCAGCGATGCCCAGATCCAAGAATATCTGGCTCCCTTGGAGGGCGTACCAGAACTTATTGTCGCTGACGGACTTATGTTCAACCTGCTGTATTCGGCGTTGCCCTCGCCGAAAAGCATGCTTCCCTTGGGCCCCGCACTCTTGAGGGATCCGAACGTGCGTGCCGGCATCAAAAGCACCGACTTCTACATGATCGAAACGCGCGCGTATAATGCACATCGCCATGCTTTCGTTGAGTTGTATTCCCGATTGCGCCGAGAAACCGGATGCACCACGAATCTCGACCTGCAGCGTGTCGCGACGCCGACCGGCGCATCCTGCATGCAGCACCGCGAAGGTTTGAAAACGATCATCTCCATCGAGGAGCAGGTGAAGTGGCTGCTGGAAGGCCGTAGGCCTGCACGGATAGTGGTTGAACACCCGGATGATCTCGAAGCATTCTCCCGATATACGAAGTTGCCGGTCGTGCATCTTGCCGAGGTAGCGAAACCATGACCAAACGAATGACCGCGGATGTCGTGATCGTCGGCGCAAGCCTGTCCGCTGCGGCAGCGGCCAAGCGGCTGGTGGATGCAGGTTACGAAACCATTGCACTCGAACGGTTCGGCCTGCCGAGGGCCAAACCCTGCAGCGGCATCATCTCGCCCCGGGGCCACCGTTTCCTGATCGAGAACTTCGGCCCGCTGCCCCAGGAGGTGCTGCATGAACCGACGGCCTGCCGCGGAGTAACCTTTTACTTTCCCGGCGGCGTGGAATTGCCGATGCAGTTCGACGGGGGCATGACCCCGCACCTCAACCGTACGTATTCCGACTATTGGGCGATCAAACGGAGCGGCGCAACCATCCACGACAATATGCGTTTTATCGGCGCAACGGATCAGGGAACGCATGTCGACATCACGGCAAGCAACGGCTGCGAGGAGGCATACTATCGCGCACGGTATGTCATCGGCGCCGATGGTCCGAATTCGAAGGTCGTGAGCACCCTGTATCCCGGATATCGCGACAGGATCACGTGGTTCACGGTCAAGCAGCATCTGCATGAGATCATCGAATGTCCGCTTGATCCGGAGTACTTTCACTATTGGTTTCACCCGGCACTCGGATATTATACCTGGAGCCATTTGCGCAACAATCGGCAGATCGTCGGCGTGGGGTACGAGGCGAACCACGATTTCCGTGAACGGCACGAACGGGCGTTGCGCTACCTCGAAGAGCGGCATGGCGTGAAACTCGGTCCGTGCAATGCCCGCGAAACGAGCGTGAACAATTTCGGCCTATCACTCATCAATCGCTATGTATTCGGACGCGGGAACATCATCGTAACGGGCCAGGCCGCCGGTTTCCTGAACATGATCGCCGAAGGCATGTCCGCAGCGCTCCATTCCGGTGCTATCGCCGGAGAGGCTGTCGTGGACGCTTTTCGGTTGAACAAGCCGATCCAGGAAATCTACCGCACCATGATCCAGAGCGAAGTGCGCCGTTGTTCGGACCAGTGGAACATCTTTAAAATCCTGTTCGGCAGACCGCACGAAGCGGATTTCATGGGTACGCTGGCCAAACGAAGCCTGAACGAGAAACTGATCGTGCTCAGGGACGTGGCGAAATTTCTCGCACCCTGGGGCAAATATAACTGGGGCCGCCAGATGCTCTGGCAGGCGATCACACGCCAGATAACAGGCGGGTACAATCCCCGTCGATGGCTTTAGATCTTCAGCGGAGCTCCCACGTGCGTTTTGACCCGCTGACCGGTCTTGCACGCCATGAGTAATGCTGAAAAATAGACGTTTTTTTAGCTCTTCATTTCAGAAAACGCTTGCATTGTTCAATCCAGTATGTTACAAAGACTCAACACACTCTGGGTAATATTCTGGAGAGTGGGCTGATTTTCGGCCCACTCTTTTTTGTTGGTTTATGGGGAACGATCTGAACGCGGAAATACAGGCTTTGCTCGATCCGATCCTTGAATCCATGGGATTGTCGCTCTGGGACCTGGAGTTCAAGAAAGAGGGGCCCCGTTGGCTCCTCCGGGTCTACATTGAGCGGTACGCAGGCGGCGTCACGCTGAACGATTGCGAGACGGTGAGCCGGGACCTGGGAACGGCCCTGGACGTGGAAAATATCATCAACCATGCCTATGTTCTTGAAGTCTCTTCACCGGGACTCGACCGGACGCTCTCGAAACCCGAACATTATCAACGGTGTATCGGCAGCATGGTCAAGATCAAGACCTATCAGGCCATCGAAGGCCAAAAGGTCCTGGTCGGCACGCTGAAGGGGCTTGAAGGCGACGCCGTTCTGCTCGAAACCAAGGACGGAAAGATCATCACCCTTTCGAGGACGAACATAGCAAAGGCGTCCCTCGAAGTGGTGATTTAGCAGTTCAGGAAATGATCCGGTGCTCATGCACCGCCAGGTTCTACTATTGACTCAGGAGGCAAGACAGTCATGGGACAGGAGTTGATTCAGGTCATCGACCAGATCAGCAAGGAAAAGGGCATCTCCAAGGAGATGGTGATCGAAGCGGTCGAGTCCGCGCTCGTGAGCGCAGCAAAGAAAAAGTTCGGCGCCCAGCGCATCGCGGTTCAGATCGATCCCAAACGGGGCGACATCAACATGTACGCCTACAAGAAGGTCGTGGCCCAGGTGGCTAATCCCGAGGAGGAGATCACGCTGGAAGAGGCGCAGGCCGCTTTCCCCGAGGCGCAGATGGACGGCGAAGTTCCCTTCCAGGTGGAGTTTGAGGGTTTCGGCCGCATCGCGGCGCAGACGGCCCGCCAGGTGATCGTCCAGAAGGTGCGCGAAGCGGAACGGGACGTGGTCCTGAAGGAGTTCAACGACAAGATCGGCCAGCTCGTGAACGGCATCGTGCTTCGCCATGAGAAGGGGGCCTACTTCGTGGACCTGGGCAAGACCGAGGCGGTCCTGCCCGCGCGCGAACAGGTGCCCCGCGAGAACTACCGCCGCGGCGACCGCATCCGCGCCCATGTGCTCGAGGTGAAGGATACCTCCAAGGGGCCGCAGGTTGTGCTGTCACGGAGCCATCCCGATTTCGTGGCGAAACTCTTCGAGATGGAGGTGCCCGAGATCTATGAGAACATCGTGGAGATCAAAGGCGTCGTGCGCGAGGCGGGTGACCGGACCAAGATCGCCGTTGCTTCCAAGGACAGCCATGTCGATCCCGTGGGCGCCTGCGTGGGCATGAAGGGCGCGCGCGTGCAGGCAGTGGTCCGCGAACTGCGCGGCGAGAAGATCGACATCATCCCCTGGTCCGAGGATCCGCGCATCTTCA
The DNA here is from genome assembly GCA_021814615.1 of Nitrospirota bacterium. Classification (GTDB taxonomy): domain Bacteria; phylum Nitrospirota; class UBA9217; order UBA9217; family UBA9217; genus JAKAHZ01. The sequence continues at coordinate 7,448 of JAKAHZ010000087.1, forward strand.
TCGCCAAGGCGCTGAGCCCGGCGGTTGTCGAGAAGGTGGGTGTAACGGAGGAAGACCGCGCCGCCCTCGCCGTGGTGGCCGATGCGCAGCTGTCGCTGGCCATCGGCAAGAAGGGCCAGAACGTGCGCCTCGCAGCCAAACTGACGGGCTGGAAGATCGACATTTTAAGCGAGTCCGAGTACGAGCAGGAGCGCCAGAAGGAACGCGACCAGGAGATTGAAGCCGCCATTGCCGAGGAAACGCGCAAAATGGCTGAGGAAACCGTGGCTGCCGAAACCATGGAGGCGGAAGCAGCTGCGGCTGCGGCTCCCGCGCCGGCCTCGGAACTCGAATCCATCGAGGGCGTGGGTTCGAAGATCGCAGAGCAGCTGATTCAGGCGGGGTACGATACGATCGCCAAGGTGGCGGCCATGAACGACCAGGAGATCCTTGCTGTGCCGGGCATCGGCGAGAAGACAGCGGCGAAGATTATCTTTTCCGCGCGCGAGATGATGAACAAGAAATAGAAAGAACGGAACGGCATGGGAGAGGGACCGGTACGGACCTGCATCGGCTGCAGGAAGGAATTTTCGAAGAGCGACGTGGTGCGTATCGTTGCCGGGCCTGACGGGCCGGTGATCGATTATCGGGACAAACTGCCGGGACGGGCAGCCTACGTCTGTCCCCGTCGGGAATGCATCGACCGGGCGCTGTCCAGGGAAACCCTTTCGCGGGCGCTCCGCACCCGCATCGCATCGGTGAGCAGCGCATCGTTCTTCGAAGCACTCGCCGAAGCGATAAGGAACAAGATCGCCTCGCTGATTGCGATGGCGGTCAAAGCGGGAAAGGCGGCATCCGGATATTCGGCGGTGCACGATGCCTTGGGAAAAGGAAGAGTCGGACTGTTGATCTTCGCGGCTGATTGTTCCGAAGGCACGCGGAGGGAATTGCTCGCTCCGGGGTGTCCCGAACCGCAGCGACAGACCGTGTTGTTCACGAAGACGGAACTCGGCGCTCTCGTGGGAAGAGAAGAGGCGGGAGTCGTTTCGATCAATGAAAAAGGCTTCTCCGACGCGGTCTGGCGAGAGTCGGAAAGATTAAAAAACTTGCTAAATGCACATCCGTAGAGTAGAATGACGCGGATGAATCAAGCTTGGGGGTATGTGATTGTATGACCGTGATCAGGGTGCATGAACTCGCGAAGAAGCTTGGGGTCGAAAGCAAGGACCTTGTTGCCATCTTGGACAGGATGGGCATCAAGGACAAGACCCCCACGAGCGGGCTCGATGACAAGGAAACCAAATCCCTGATCGAGAAGCTCAAAGCGATTCGCAAGGAAAAAGAAAAGAAAAAAGAAAAGCCCCTTGAGGGCGGACCCGATGCCGCCACGTCGAAGGAAGAGCGGATGAAGAAGGCGTCGGCGCTGATCGGCAAGTTCTCTTCAACCCTGGAAAAACCAGGGGCGCGCCCGAAGCCGGCTCCCATTCCACCGAAGCCGGCGATGCCTGCTCCTCCGGTTATCCCGCCCGCCACAACTCTTACCAGGCCTGCAGCAGCGGAAAAAGCGTCTGAGGTGAAACCAGCAACGGTTACAGCAGCCTCTGCAGCAATGGATGCAACTCCCCGCCCGGCAGCCCCTGTTGCACCTGCGGCTCCGCGTCCTGCAACGGCGCGTCCGGGAGGAGCGCCGCGTCCGGATTTCGGACGGCGCGGTGCGCAGCCCTTCGCTCCGGTCCTGGAACCGTCACTGTTCGCGCCGGCGCAGCCCGCCACGCCTGCGACGCCTGCACCGGGCGCCAAACCGGGCAACAAGAAAAAATGGAAAAAGGGCGAAGGCAAGGATGATCGTGATTTCCGCGACAAGCCCTCGTTCAAGAAACTGCCTGATCTGAAGACCCTGCCCGCAGGAAAGCGACCTCATCGGCGCGACGAGCGCATGATGCCGCAGACCGACGCCTCGGAGATCACCAAGCCGCGCAGAAAAGTCGTCAAGATCCAGGAAGGCTGTACCATCAAGGAATTTGCCGAGGTGCTGGGCCAGAAGGTCGGTGATATCATCAAGAAACTGATGACCATGGGCGTCATGGCCACGCAGAATCAGACGATGGATATGGACGCGGCGATGCTGATCGCCGACGAGTACGGCATTAAAGCGGAAGTGGCGACGATCGAAACGGCAGAGGATGTGATCGAAGAGGCCGCCGATACGGCGGAGTCTCAGGTGCCGCGGCCTCCGGTCGTTACCATTATGGGCCACGTGGACCACGGCAAAACATCGCTTCTCGATGCCATCAGAACGACGAACGTTGTGTCCCGAGAGGCCGGCGGTATCACTCAGCATATTGGCGCCTACCAGGTTAGCCTGAAGGGCAGGGACATCACGTTCCTGGATACGCCGGGTCATGAGGCTTTCACGGCCATGCGCGCCCGCGGCGCCAAAGTGACGGATATCGTGATCCTCGTGGTCGCTGCGGATGACGGCGTGATGCCGCAGACCCGCGAAGCAGTGAACCATGCAAAAGCGGCTGTCGTCCCGATCATCGTCGCGATCAACAAGATCGATAAGCCCGATTCCAAGCCCGACCGCGTAAAGCAGGAGCTCTCGGACCTCGAGCTGGTTCCCGAAGACTGGGGCGGTCAGACCATTTTCTGTGAAGTATCGGCGAAGAAGAAGATCGGCATTGAGCACCTGCTCGAGATGATCCTGATCCAGGCAGACGTCCTCGAATTGAAGGCCAATCCCAACAAGATGGCCAGGGGCACGATTATCGAAGCGAAACTGGACAAAGGCAGGGGACCTGTGGCAACAGTCCTGGTGCAGTCAGGTACGCTCAAGCAGGGGGATGTGTTTGTCTCCGGGACCATGTACGGACGCGTGCGAGCGCTGAACAACGACAAAGCCGAGCGCGTCGAGGCTGCCGGTCCCGCAGTGCCGGTCGAAGTGATCGGCTTTTCGGGGGTCCCCAGTGCCGGTGAACGTTTCATCGTGTTAGACGAGGAACGAAAGGCCAGGGCACTGGCGGAGTTCCGCACTGCAAAACAGCGCACCGCCGAGATGGCGGCGATGAAGAAAGTTACCCTTGAAGATCTGCACAGCCAGATTCAGGAAGGGACCGTCAAAGAACTCAATATCGTGCTCAAGGCAGACGTGCAGGGTTCCGCGGGAGCAATCGTGGACGCCTTGGAAAAGCTTTCCACGCCGGCCGTCAAGCTCAAGGTCATCCATAGCTCCGTCGGCGCCGTGAACGAGACCGACGTCATGCTCGCTGCCGCTTCGAACGCCATCATTATCGGCTTCAATATCAGACCCGAATCCAAGGCCGCCGACATCGCCCAGCGCGAGGGTGTGGATGTGCGGCTGTACAATATCATCTACAACATCATTGATGACATCAAGGCCGCCATGGAAGGCCTTCTCGAACCGACGCTCAAGGAGAAGGTGCTTGGCCATGCCGAGGTACGGCAGACGTTCCACGTCTCCAAGGTCGGGACCATTGCGGGCTGCTCGGTCGTAGACGGCGTGATGACGCGTCAGAACGACGGTGTGCGGGTGCTCCGCGACAATGTGGTCATCTACACGGGCAAGCTCCATTCTCTGAAACGATTCAAGGACGATGTGCGCGAAGTCCAGTCGGGCTATGAGTGCGGTTTGGGCATCGAAAACTTCAATGATATCAAGGTCGGTGACATTATCGAAGCCTTTATCGTAGAGAAGATCGCGACCAAGCTGTAATTCCTATATGTTCATCGGCGTCTGCACTATCGAGATGCATATCCCGGAAAGCGGTTCCTTGAAAACCAAACGACACTCGCTCAAAAGTATCAAGGACCGCATTCGGAGCAGGTTCAACGTTTCCGTCGCAGAGGTCGGCGATAACGACCTCTGGCAGAAGGCAGTGCTGGCGGTGGCTGCCGTGAGCAACGACAAAACCCACCTCAATCAGACCATGGACCATGTTCTTGATCTGGTCAGGTCCGTTCCCGACGTCAGCCTCCTGGATTACACGATAGAGATCCTTTGATGCCGCAGAACTGATGACCAGCCGTGCTCCAGGGAGAACGCACGGAAGGTCCGATGTTCTCGCACGTACTAAGAGCGTCATTACGAGAAAGACCATGTCCAAACCGACATTCAAACGGTCTGCCCGCGTGGCAGACCAGATCAAGGAAGAAATCGCCGACATCCTGATGCGCAAGATCAAGGACCCCCGCATCGGGTTCGTGACCGTGACCGATGTGGAGGTTGCCGACGATCTGAGAAATGCAACGGTCTATGTGAGCGTGTACGGAAAGGACCGCAAGGGAACGCTCAAAGGCCTGGAGAGCGCATCGGCGTTCATCCGTGCGGAACTGGGCCACCGGATGCGCATGAAATTCATCCCCGAACTGCTGTTCCGGTATGACGAAACTCCCGAGCGGGGCGCCCACATCATGGAATTGCTGCACGAGATCGATGAAAAAGAACGGAAAGGGCCGGGAGATGAGTGAGCTTGAACGGATCATTTCGGCTCTCGAACCGTGCACAACGGTTCTCCTTTCGGTTCACAAAAATCCGGATGGAGATGCCCTGGGCGCGCAACTGGCGCTCCTGCGCGTCCTGGAGCGATCAGGCAAGCGGGTTTTTGCTCATAATCTCGATCCCGTACCGGAGATCTACCGGTTTCTGCCGGGCCAGGAACGCATAACATCGGGACCGAAGGTCGCCGGCTCCTATGATGCGCTTGTGGTCCTGGATGCTGATCCTCCGCGCACGGGTCTCTTTGACGGCTCCTATCCCGCGCGGACGCTGATCAATATCGATCACCACATCACCAATCCGCGGATCTGGCCGCTGACATGGCTCGAACCGGAAGCGACGGCAACGGGGGAGATGGTCTACCACCTGATCGCCCGCCTCGGCCTGCCGATCGACAGGGAGACGGCTCTCTGTCTCTACACATCCGTGTTTACCGATACGGGATCATTCCGGTATTCCAATACCACGCCGGAAAGCATGCGAATCTCCGCATCGCTGATCGAAGCCGGCGCCGATCCCTGGATGGTCACGGAGCATGTATACGAGTCCTACTCGTTCAAACGGGTCAAGCTCCTCGGACTGGTGCTGGGAGGCGTGGAGCGGTCGTCCGACGGCAGGACGGCATGGGTCGTGGTGACCGACGAGCTGTTCCGGCAGACAGGAACGACTGCGGAAGACACCGATAACTTCGTGAACTTTGTCCGGTCGATCAAGGGTGTCGAGGTTGCCGTCCTGTTCCGTCAGACAGCGATGGAACAGTACAAGATCAGTCTCCGGTCGAAGGGGAGGGTGGACCTCTCGCAGCTTGCCCAGTCCTTCGGCGGCGGCGGACACAAGAACGCGGCGGGCGGGGTGATGGACGGCACCTTTGCAGCGGTACGGGACAAGGTCATTGCTGCAGTTGAACGGCAGATTGCCGTGCAGCTCGGAGCGCAGTCCCGTTCATGAACGGCGTCATGATCGTGAACAAGCCTGCGGGGATGACGTCTCATGACGTCGTGAACCGGGTGCGCAGGCTGCTGAAGGAAAAACGCATCGGTCATACCGGGACGCTCGACCCGCTCGCCACGGGCGTATTGGTCCTGTGCATCGGCAAGGCAACGCGGATTGCCCGGTATCTCGAATCCGACGACAAGGAATACGTGGCTGCAATGCAGCTGGGCATCACGACGGACACGCTGGACGCCGACGGACAGGTCATCGAAACAAGGGCGTGCGCGCCCTTCTCCCGGACACATATCGATGATGTCCTTGCGGGTTTCCGGGGGATGATACGCCAACGCCCGCCGGCATACTCGGCAGTCAAGGTCGGCGGAGTGCCTGCGTATAAGCTTGCCCGGAAGGGCAATGCGCCGGTCTTGCAGGAGCGACAGGTCGCGATAGATGGCTTGAGCATTCTCGCCTACGATCATCCCCTAGTCAGGCTGCTGGTATCGTGCTCGAAAGGCACGTACATCCGAACGCTCTGCGCAGATATCGGCGAGCGGCTGGGCTGCGGCGGCCATGTGACCGAATTGACGCGTACGCGTTCCGGCCGTTTCGTGATCGGGAAAGCAAGGTCGTTGGAAGAGATCGAAGAAGCTGTCAACAGGGAAAAGGCCGAAGAGCTGTTGGTGACGATGCGGGACGCGCTTGCAGGACTCCCCGAGGTGCAGCTGACACGTGAAGAAGCGGAACGAGCAGGCCATGGGAACGCAGTTTCAGTTGGCGACGAGAGAATGACCGCGGACGAAAAAGCCGAGCAGGTTCTCCTGATCGGACCGGCGGGAGAACTCGTTGCCGTTGGAAGCTTCCGTGACGGGCTCGTCTGGCCCAAGGCAGTTCTCTTATGACGTTTTTTTGCGCTTTTCACGCACAAAATGCTTTACAACAGTTTGAAAATATGCTATTTTGTACCGCTTTGAAACCAGGCGAAAGGAGGTAAACGGAGAATGGACAAGGAACAGAAAACGACAGTGATCTCGACCTATCGTCGTCACGCCACAGATACTGGTTCCCCGGAAGTGCAGATCGCTATTCTGAGCGGCCGGATCAATCATCTGAACGAGCATCTGCAGGCGCACAAGCACGACCATCATTCGCGGCGTGGGCTTCTCAAAATGGTTGGTCAGCGCCGGCGCCACCTGGAGTATCTCCGGGTGAACGATCTGGACCGGTATCGTCAGATCGTGGACAAGCTCGGCCTGCGGAAATAGTCAAACTATCCAGCACATCGTTCAACGAAGAAATGAGGGTGAATGGCAACAACAGTTGAATTGGAAATCGGCGGCAGACGGCTGATCCTGGAAACCGGCGTCATGGCCAAGCAGGCGGACGGAGCGGTGGTTGCCCGATACGGGGACACCGTGGTGCTCGCAACGTCCGTGGCATCGAAGGTGGCAAGGGAAAACGCCGACTTCATGCCCCTGACCGTGGACTATCAGGAAAAGGCCTATTCGGCGGGGCGCATTCCCGGCGGTTTCTTCAAACGGGAAGGGCGCCAGACCGAAAAAGAGATCCTGACGTCCCGTCTCATCGACCGGCCCATGCGGCCGCTCTTTCCCGAGGGATTCTACTTCGATACGCAGATCATCGCATCGGTCCTGTCCATCGGCGATGAGAGCTCCATGGATCTCATGGGCATGATCGCGTCGTCGGCCGCGGTGGCGATCTCGGACATCCCCTTCAACGGTCCCATCGGCGCGGTGCGGGTCGGGTACATCGACGGCTCCTTCCGCATCAATCCGGGGCTGAAGGAGATAGAGGCTTCGTCGCTCAACCTGGTCGTCGCCGGCACTGCCG
>JAKAHZ010000088.1 GCA_021814615.1 Nitrospirota bacterium
AAGGTCCTTGTTCGTTGCGCAGATCAGCCGAAAATCGCTCCTCCGCGTCCGCGTCTCCCCCAGTCGCCGGTAAGAGCGTTCCTCGACAACTTTGAGAAACTGCGCCTGGATTGCGGGGTCCATATCGCCGATCTCGTCGAGAAAGAGCGTACCGTTGTCCGCCAGATCGAGGAGCCCCTGCCGGTCCTGGACGGCCGACGTGAAGGCGCCTTTGACATGACCGAAGAGTTCGCTGGCCAGCAGTTCGCCGCGAAGGGAAGAGCAATTCACATCGACGAACACGCCGCTGTTTCGGGAGCTGCGCGCGTGGATCCACTGGGCAAGCATGCCCTTTCCGACGCCCGTCTCCCCGGTGATCAGAACCGGAGAATCGTTTGTCGCTGCCATGAGGGCGAGCTCTTGCATCGCCGTTGCGGCGGCGCTGGCGCCGAACTCGGGAGCGTTCTTTTTTTCGATGATCTGGTGAGACCGGACCTTGCGGCGGAGGGTGCCGACCTCCATGCTTTTGCGAAGGAATATATTGAGGCTCTCGAGATTAACCGGCTTGATCAGAAAATTGTCCGCGCCCCGCCACATGGCTTCCACCGCCAGGGGCACGTCGGCCATTCCCGTGATAACCACGATGGCCATGTCGGGATTCGCCCTGCGCAGATCGTCGATCAGATCAATCCCTTTTCCATCAGGAAGATTCTGGTCGATGATGGCAGCATCGAAGCTGCGGGTCTGCAGAAGCGCCCTCCCTTCGGCCAGGGAATAAGCTCCCTCCACCTCGAAATCGACGGACGACAAAAACCGCGTGAAAACCGTGCGGATGTTCGGCTCATCGTCAACGATCAGAATGCTGTGCTTCATGCCCCCCCTCTGATTCCACCATGCCATCGGCGCTGCCGGAGCCGCTTTCCTTTTTGCGCGCTGATCGACAGCGCACGGCCGGCAGGAAAAAGAGGAACTTCGTCCCGTTGCAAAAAACCGTGTCCTCCAGGCCCTACTATATCACGTCGGGTTCTTTGCAACAACTGCAATCCCCCCCATGGAGAAAAAAGCTAAGTTGCATAACATTGAAACGATAATGTCCGGCAGTGGGCGTGCACGGACTGAACGTTCACCGGAATTGTGCAGGAATCAACGGCGAGTAAGAAGGCAGGCTTTTCGCGGCTTCAGAGACGATCGTTTCCATCCTTCCGCCTCATCGTTCCCCGCGCCCATTCTTCGATCCGTACAGCACGATATCGAAAAATGTCCTCGAGCTGCCGTCTGACCGCTACGGCATGAACGACGTTCCCCAGCGGGCCGAAAGGAAGTCGATAGGTGACGACATCGCGCATCAGCGTCCCGCCATCGACGGTATCGAAGAGATGGACATGGCTCCACGAACGATAGGGACCCGCCAGTTGCGCATCCTCGAACCGGACGGGCGGGCGGTAGTCCCGGATCCTGGTTTTCCAGGAAAGGGGAATGCCGAGCCACCGGATCGTGTAATCGAATTCTGCCCCCTCGAACATGGCGGTTTTCACCGTGCGGTCCTTCATGACGAATTGCAGCCAGTCCGGCGTGATGTCGAAGAGGTTTCGCGGGTCCTCGAAGAACCGGAACGCGTCTTCGCGCGCGAGTTCGAGGATTTGCGCCGTGGTCAGGCGGAAATGGCCGCGCTGCAATTCCTGGAAATGGACCGTATAGGAAGAAGGTATCTTGTTCATGATAATTCCCTCAACAGCTGAGCCTTGCCGGGCGCGAACAACATCGAGACGCTCTAGACAGGCATGAGCCGCGCGATGTTCTCCGCCGAATCGTGTTTTGGTGAATTGACCTTTGGGGTAACCTCGTACACGTCGAGCAGGCCGTCAGGACAAGGTTTCAGCAGGGCCTGGAGCGCCTGCCGATCCTGCACTGCCGGGTCGAGCCAGAGATCCACCTGGGCCGGAAAGATGATCGCCGGCATCCGGTCATGATACGGTCTCACCGATTCGCTTGCCGGCGTCGTGATAATGGCGCAGGTGCAGATCTCATCTCCCTCCGGCGACCGCCAGGGATTGAACAGTCCGGCGAAGGCGACGGGCTCTCCGGACCGGAGATGCACATACACCGGCTTCTTCTCTTTTCCTTCCCGATTCCATTCGAAGAACCCGTCCGCCACGACCAAGCACCGCTGGCGCGCAAAAGCTTCGCGAAAGCTCGGTTTCTCCGCCACGGTCTCGCCCCTTGCGTTGATCATCTTGAAACCTTCTTTCCGGTCCCGGGCCCAGACGGGCAAAAATCCCCACGTACAGAGCTTGAGCGCATTCTCCGCTCCTTCCCTCACGATGATCGCGATCTCCTGGCCGGGCGTGATATTGTATCGCGGCGTGAACGCTACCGTTGGCCGCGTCAGGCGAAAGATCTGCGCGATGATCGCCAGCGCGCTATGCAGCTCGAACCGTCCGCACATGGCGCGCTACTGCTGCTCCTCCTTCTTCCGAAGCTTGTCGTATTTTTCCTGCAGCTCTTTCACCGCCTGATCGAGTGCTGCCTTGGTCTTTTCCCATGCGGCGCCTGCGGACTTCCGCAGATCCTCCAGGCCCTTTTCCGCGTCCTTGTGCCTGCTTTTGAGGTCTTTAAGCGACTGCTGCATCTCGTCGCGCGCCTTTTCCGCGGCGGTATTCATCCTGTTGCCCAGTTGATCCAGATCCCTGCCCAGCTCCTTCAGCCGCTTCTCAAGTGTTCCTTCCGCCTGCTTCTGTTGCTCTGTGCGGCTCGTCTGCTCGGCCATGGCCTTGGGCAGGTCGGCGCCGGACAGGAGAGCAAATCCCAGAGCAAGAGCAAACATCTGTCCCATGAACAACCTCATATTTCCTCCTTTTCTTCGCTCATCCTCAATTGTAATGGCGGCCGGCCCTGCTGTCAAAGCCGGCTTGTATGTTCCCCCCCCCTGACAATTTCCTCCTGCCAATTTCCTCCTTGTCATCGTCCATCGTATATAATACAATGGGTTCCGTTTATCGATAAATGCTCTTCGTCTTCAGGCGGAGTTTGATACCCTTTTTGGCGCAAAGGAGCTGGTATGGCATCGGAAATCATCGTAAACGCTGGCAGGGAGGAAACGCGCGTAGCACTCCTGGAAAACAATCTCGTAACCGATATCTTTATCGACCGCCGCAAGGATCGGGGGATCGCGGGCAACATCTATAAAGGAAAAGTCATGAAGGTCCTGCCGGGCATGCAGGCGGCATTCGTGGATATCGGGCTCGAAAAATCGGCGTTCCTCTATGTGGGCGATGTGTTCGACAGCGCGTCGGAATATGCACCCATGATGGAGGACGAAGGTCTTGAACTCGAGGTGGAGTCGAAGCGCAAGAAATCCTACGCCACGCAGATCGAAGACCTTCTTCAGGAAGGCCAGGACATCGTGGTCCAGGTTGCGAAGGAGCCGATCAGCACCAAGGGCGCGCGGGTGACCACTTATGTCAGCATACCCGGCCGCTACCTCGTCGTCATGCCGGGGGTCAACCATATCGGCGTGTCGCGGCGCATCGAGAACGGGGAGGAGCGGAAACGCCTGCGGGAGATTGTCCATTCGCTCCGCAAGACCGGCATGGGATACATCATCCGCACGGCGAGCGAGAGCAGGAGCGAGGAGGAACTCCGTTCGGACATCGAATTCCTCGGCCGCCTGTGGGAGAACATTCAGAAGAAGCGGGAGCGCGTCGCGTCCCCCGCGCTGCTGCACAACGAACTGGACCTGGTCTTTCGCGTGATCCGGGACGCATTCACGAGCGACGTGGACCGGATGGTCATCGACTCCGAAGACGAATATCAGCGCGCGAGGGAGTACGCGGAATCCTACATTCCCTCTCTGGCGCGCCGTGTGCGCCACTACGACGGAGACGATCCGATCTTCGAGCATTACGGTGTGGAAATCGAGATCTCGCGCGCCCTGGGGCGCAAAGTCTGGCTCAAATCCGGCGGATACATCATCATCGACCAGACCGAGGCGCTCACCACCATCGATGTGAACACCGGAAGATATGTGGGCAAGCGGTCGCTCGAAGACACGATTCTGAAGACCAATCTCGAGGCAGTGCGGGAGATCGCCTACCAGCTCCGGCTCCGGAACATCGGCGGCATTATTATTCTCGATTTCATCGACATGGAGCACGAGAACAATCGGCGCAAGGTCTACCAGGCCCTCCAGGAGGCGCTGTCCCACGACCGGGCCAAGACCACCATCTCCCACATTTCACCGCTGGGTCTGATCGAGATGACGCGGAAGCGCGTTCGCGAGAGCCTGGGCCGCACGCTGTGCGATACCTGCCCGTACTGCGACGGCCGGGGATTCATCAAATCGAGCCGGACGGTTTGTTACGAGGTCTTCCGGGAACTGCAAAAATCCTTCGGCCGGGCGGACGAGAAGAAAGCGCTTGTCTCCGTCCATCCCTCGGTTGCCGATATGCTGTATGACGAGGAGCGGCTGGGCGTGGAAGAACTGGAAAAGGAATTCGGGAAGAAGATCGTGATCAAGGCCGATCCGAACATGCACCAGGAACAGTTCGAAGTCGTGATGGTCTAGGAGGCGGCCAGCGCCACCGGATGGGCGCAGCCGATCATCCGCTTATTCTTATGCTTCTTTGCGTCCAGGAGCGCCCGGTCGGCAGCCAGCACGAGATTGCGCTCCGTCATGCCGTCCTGCGGATAGGATGCGATGCCGATGGTCACCGCAAGCGAGTGTCCCGCCGAAAGCGTTCGGAATTCCATCTCGATCTCGTTCTTGATGCGCCGGGTGAAGAGATTGTAGGCCTTCTCGAGCCGCGTCTCGGGAAGGATGATCGCCATCTCGTCGCCGCCGTACCGCGCGGCGAGGTCCGTGCTCCGGATCGATTTCCTGATCGCGGCGCCCAGCGCCGCAAGCGCCGCGTCCCCCGCCTGATGGCCGAACCGGTCGTTGAACTGCTTGAAATCGTCCACATCCACCAGGGCAAGCGTGAATTCCCTGCCATGGCGCTCCGCGCGCTGCAATTCCCGCGAGAGGATGTCCTCGAAGCACCCCCGGTTGAATAATCCCGTCAGGCTGTCGGTGATGGCTTTCTGCTGGATTTCCCGGTAGGCGCGGGCATTGCTGATCGCGATCGTTGCAAAGGACGCCAGGATCTCCAGCTCCTGCAGCCCTTCTTTTTCGAACGTTCGCGGCTCGAAATCATCGACATAGAGCACGCCGACGATCTCGCGCTGATGCACCAGGGGAACGCAGACCAGCGATTTGATCCCTTCGCTGACGGCCAGGGGATTGGAAAAGAACGCTTTGTTTGTCGTGTCGTTGATGATCGTTATGCCTTTGGCGTGGAGGATGCGGTCGGTCAGCCCGCCGGGACGGACCGGCCAATCGCGGCTGGAGAGGAAGCTCCGGGAGAACCCCCTGTGTGCGTGGATGCGGAGTGTGTTCGTTGCCGGATCGTAGAGGGCGATGCTGCCCGCTTTCATTCCGGTGACATCGAGGGACTTGCGCAGAACGATGGCGAGGACCCGTTCGAGGTCGAGCTGCGATACGACAATGCGGGCGGTGCTCAGGATATCATCGAGACGCCGATGCTGTTTCAGAATGCCCATTCCTGTTCCGCACTTCTTCTTGGCTGAATGCGAATGCGTAGTCAGAATGCGTATTCAGAAAAACTATCATAGTACCAACAGATTGTCAATCAAACGCGTGCTTCCCACCCGCGTTGCAACAAGCAGCACCATTCTGTCTTGCATGCGATCGAGCGGTACGAGCGTATCGGGATCAACGATTTCCGCATAATCGATCTCCACGCCTTTTTCAGCCAGCAGCACAGCCCGCATTTTCTGGCGCACTTTTTCCGGCTCGTGCACGCCGGCGCGAACGAGCTCTGCGGCCGCGCTCAGCGCGCGATACAGGCATGTCGCTTTCCTACGCTGTTCCGGATCAAGATACACGTTCCGCGAGCTCATGGCCAGGCCGTCGGATTCGCGCATCGTGGGGAGCGCCCGGATATCGACGCCCATATTGAGACCGGCGGCCATGCGGCGGATAACAGCGCACTGCTGATAATCCTTCTGTCCGAAATAAGCGCGATTCGGCTGAACAATGTTGAACAGTTTGGTCACCACCGTCGCGACGCCGCGAAAATGGCCCGGCCGGATCGCTCCTTCCAATACCTCCGACAGCTTCTCGACGGTCACGAAGACCGCGGGCGCGCCGGCATACATCTCCGCTGTCGCGGGCAGAAAAAGCACATCCACGCCGGCAGCAGCGCATTTCATCGCGTCTCCTTCGGCATCGCGGGGATAGCGGTCCAGGTCCTCGTTCGGCCCGAACTGCGTCGGGTTTACGAAGATGCTCGCAACCGCCACATCGTTCTCCGCCCGCGCCGTCCGCATGAGCGACAGATGGCCGTCGTGCAGGAACCCCATGGTCGGCACGAAGCCGATCGTCTTTCCTTCCCGTCGCAGGGATCTGCAAAACTCCTGCATCTCCGTGATCGCGGTGATGTGTTTCATCGATTCTCCTGAAAGGCGGGGCAGACCGGGCCGGCATGCGTTCGCCTCTGCAGACAGGATGCTGCGGTTACCGCCCCCGCGACTTGGGAACGTAGTACATCGTGCCTTCGCGCCGGCTCAGGATCTGGCGGATAAGATCGTCGAGGTCCTGGGGATTGTGCACGAAATCGATGTCCGAGGTGTTGATGACCAGGAGCGGCGTTTCGGTATAGCGGAAAAAGTAGTGGCTGTAGGCCTCATTCACCGCCTCGATGTAGTCGCGGTCAACGTTCTTTTCGAAAGGGCGGGCGCGCTGCTTGATCCTGCGGAGGATGGTCTCCGTATCCGCCTGGAGATAGATGACCAGGTCCGGCCGGACGACCTTCGGCTCGATCATGCGGTAGATCTGTTCGTAGAGCGCCAGTTCGTCGTCGTTCAGATTCAGGTAGGCGAAGATGCGGTCCTTGGCGAAGAGGTAGTCGCTGATCGTCACCTGGTTGAAGAGGTCGTGCTGCTGGAATTCCTCCTGCTGGCTGAACCGGCTCATGAGGAAGAAGATCTGGGTCTGAAAGCGGAACCGTGCCGGCTCGCGGTAGAAGTCGGAGAGGAAGGGATTTTCCTCGGCGCGCTCGAAGATGAGGCGGGCATTCAGTTCGGGCGCAAGGAGCGTGGCGAGGCTGGTCTTGCCCACGCCGATGGGGCCGTCGATCACGATGTACCGCGCCTTCCGGGACGAGGACCGCTCGCTCATCGCTTCCTGGTTTCCGTTTCGCATGTAATCACTCTGTGGGAATCCGTCAGCCCGGCGAGCAGTTCGGCCGCCGTCCTGCCCAGTACCGGGTGGACCGCCTCCGGAGCTATCTCGGCAAGCGGCGCAAGCACGAACCTGCGCTCCGCCATCAGGGGATGGGGAATGATCAGGCCGCTTTCGCTGATCCTCTGGTCGCCGTAGAGAAGGATGTCAAGATCGATGGTGCGCGGCCCCCAGCGGACCGTCCTCGTCCGGCCCAGTTCCTGCTCGATGGCAAGACAGAGGCGCAGCAGCTCGCGAGGGGAAAGATCGGTGCCGATCTTGACAACGGCGTTGATGAAATCGTCCTGGTCATGGTATCCCACCGCCTCGGTGGCGTAAAGAGAAGAGACCGCAAGCACGTTTACCGCGCGGCCGAGGCGCGCCACCGCGTCCCTGACGAGCGCTTTGCTGTCCCCTCTATTCGAGCCGAGACCGATGTACGCGATGATTGGCATGAGACCGGATACGATGGCAGCAGCGCGTCACCGCCGCGAACGTGGAGAGCGCCGAACAATAACCGCAGAGCCGTCGTCCGGTTCCTCCCTGCGTGCCGCGGTGAATGTTCTTACGGTCAAAACTCGAACAGCAAACCGCTCATGCGCCGCTTGAATTCAGCAAGCACCCGCTTCTCGTCTGCCTTGCCCTTCGCTTCAAAGGTGGCGGAAAAGCGGATATAGGATCCCGCGTCATCCCAGGGCACCGTGCTGATCAGTTTCTCCGTGATCAGGAACTCGGAGAATTCCTCCGCGTTGGCGAAGCGCCGTCCGCCTTTGATCCCCTTCGGCATCTTGACGTAGAGATAGAACGTGCCGGCAGGCATCCTCGCGGAGAATCCCATCCCTTTGAGCGTGGCAACCAGCGAACGGAGCCTGCGCTCGTATTTCTCCTTGATCCGGCCCGTGATCTCCGGATGTCCGAGGGCAGCGATGCCTGCATGCTGGATAGCCTTGAACTGGCCTGAGTCGTAGTTGTCCTTTACCATGCCATAGCCCGCGACCACCCGGGCGTTTCCCGCCACGAAAGCAAGCCGCCATCCCGTCATGTTATACGCTTTGGACAGCGAGTGGATCTCCA
This sequence comes from Nitrospirota bacterium, assembly GCA_021814615.1. Taxonomy (GTDB): domain Bacteria; phylum Nitrospirota; class UBA9217; order UBA9217; family UBA9217; genus JAKAHZ01. Next base: position 8,333 of record JAKAHZ010000088.1, read on the forward strand.
CGCCCACATCCTTCGCGCCCGGCACGGAGAGGAAAGAAAGGGGCTTGGACCCGTACATCAGGGCGGCGTAGGCGGCATCGTGCACCACGATGATATTGTTCGCCTTGGCGAATTTCACGACCTTCTCAAAGAATGCGCGCGTCGCGCCTGCTCCTGTGGGATTGTTGGGATAGTTGAGATAGAGGAGTTTTGCCTTCTTCCGCACCGCCGCAGGGATGGCGCTCAGGTCGGGCAGAAAACCGTTCTTCTCGGTCAGCGGCAGAATGTGGACCGAACCGCCGTACCAGCGCGTGTGCGTGGCCATCACCGGGTAGCCGGGCGCGGTCATGAGCGTTACGTCGCCGGGATTGATGAAAACCGCAGGGAGCATGGCAAGCACCGGCTTGCTTCCGATGCCGTGGAGCACCTCGGTCTGCGGATCGAGCCCCTTGACGCCATAGACCTTCTTCAGGTAGTCGACCGCGGCGTCCTTGAACTCCTGGATGCCGTTGTCGGCGTAACCGCGGTTCGCCGGCTTCGCCGCTTCGGCCTGAAGCTTCTTCACCACCAGGGGAAAAGCCATTTCGTCCGGCTCGCCCACGCCCAGGTCGATCAGTTCAACGCCGGGATGGGCCGCCATGGCCGCCCGCTTGGCGCGCTTGATCTTCTCGAATTTGTAAATCTTCGTATCCTTGCCGAACATGCTGCCGCCGATGCGGTCAGCGAAGAGGGATTGGATATAGGATTCGCTGATCTTGCTCACGAACGTCCTCCTTGTTGATCCGTGAAACGCAGGAAATGAACTATGAGACGATCGTCCTCGTCTTTCGTCTCATGTCCTACGCGTTCTGTACGATGTTCTTCAAACTCCCGATCCCTTCGACCCGCACCTCCACGTCGTCCCCGGGCTGCATCGGCCCGATGCCCGCCGGCGTGCCGGTGATGATGAGATCGCCCGGTTCCAAGGTCATAACCTGGGAGATGAAGCTCACGAGATGATCGATCCCGAAAATGAACTGCGACGTGCGGGACGACTGCTTTCGCGCGCCGTTCAGATAGGACTCGACCAGTAAATCGTCGGGATCCAGGTCCGTCTCGATCCAGGGCCCAACGGGGCAGAAGGTGTCGAAGGACTTTGCCCGCGTCCACTGCCCGTCCTTCTTCTGGAGATCCCGGGCAGTCACGTCATTGGCGCAGGTGTATCCAAGCACGTGTTTCCGCGCTTCCGCCGGTGAAATCCCGGTCACCCGGTCCCTGATAACGATGCCCAGCTCAGCCTCAAAATCCACCTGCCTGCTCATAGCAGGACGGACGATTGACTCGCCCGGCCCGATCACCGACGTGGGCGGTTTGAGGAAGAGGATCGGGTTCTCCGGCACTGACATGCCCAGCTCGGTCGCGTGGTCGCGGTAGTTCAGCCCCACGGCGACGATCTTGGTCGGCGCAACGGGGGCAAGAAGCTGCGCCTCCGAACGCTTCACCGTCCTTAGGACAGCGGCGATGTCGGCAAATCCCCGCGCAAGCTCGTCGATCTCCCCGCTGCGCAGGATCCCCCATGCTGGTCCTTCCCCAGCCTGAAACCGGACGAGCCGCATGAGCTATTTGCCGTCGATCCAGTCGGCCAGCTTGTCCGCCGGCAGGTACCCGCCCTGGATCAGGCCGTCCTCGCGGATGATGGCCGGCGTCCCGTTGATGCCGATCTGCTTGCCCAGGGCGAGGTTCTTTTCCACCTGCTCGTTCCCGCACTTGGGCTCGGGCATTTCCTTGCCGCTGAAGGCATCGTCAAGCAGTTTGTGGGATTTCTCGCAGAGAATGGCCTGTGCTTTCTTGTACGCGTCTTTGTGCGACGGAAGCGGGTACAGGAAAAGATAGAAGGCGATGTCCTTCCGCTTCTCGATCACCTGCTTCAGCTCCTCATGCAGTTTGCGGCAGTAGGGGCAGTCGGGATCGGTGAACACGGCGACCTTCTTCTTTGCGCCCTTGGCGCCCAGGATCACTGCATCCTTGAGCGGCAGTTTCGAGAAATCGGTCTTCTTGGGCCCCAGAGAATCGACGGGCACGATCCGGTCGACAAGATATTTCTTGGAGAAATCGAGCAGGAACACACCGCGCTTGCCGCCCACCTCGGCCTCGATCTGCCACAGCCCCTTGACCGGAGCGGCCTGGATCCCGACGACCGTGCCCTCCGGCGCGATCTTCTTCAGGATGGCCTCGGCATCCTTCTTGTCCAGCTTGTGACATTCCAGACAGTCCTCTTTGGCATTCTGCGGCGGAGGAAAGGCCGATGCAACGATCGGCGCCGACGCGAACAACAGACCGACTAGCACCACCAAAAGCTTTTTCATGAGTGACTCCTTTGCCGCGCAAATAAAATGCAGACAGCCGAGGGATGCCGCACGTCCCGCCCATGCTGTCTGCTCGATGCATCAAGACCGGCGCTGCTCACTTCAGGCCGAGAACGTCCTGCATATCGTACAATCCCGGCTTCTTGCCGGCGACCCACTTGGCGGCCCGCACGGCGCCGCGCGCGAACATGTCGCGGGTATGCGCCCGGTGGGTCAATTCGATCCGTTCGCCCATGCCGATGAAGTAGACCGTATGCTCTCCCACGATGTCCCCGCCGCGGACCGTCTGCATGCCGATCTCCTCGTTCGTCCGGGCGCCGGTCATGCCTTCGCGATGATACTTGGCGGTCTTCTGATAATCGCGGCCTAAAGCCTTTGCGACGACCTCGCCCATGCGGACCGCCGTGCCTGAGGGAGCATCTTTTTTCAGGCGATGGTGCCATTCCACGATCTCGGCATCGAACTCGGGCCCGAGGATCTTCGCCAGGTCCGCAAGCACCTTGAAGCAGACGTTCACTCCCACGCTCATGTTCGGCGAGAGCACGCAGGGGATTTTCTGGACATATTTCGCCACCTCGGCCAGGTGGTCCTTGGTGAACCCCGTGGATCCGATGACCGCCGCCTTGCCGAGGTCCGCGCAAACCCGCAGGTGCTCGAGGCTCGTCTCCGGGAAGGTGAAATCGATCAGCACGTCGCCGCCCTTGAGCGTTCCGGCAAGATCATCGGTGATCATGGTCAGCGTGCCGCCCGACGGTATTCCCGCCGGGCCGCAGGAATCCTGGCCGACGAGCGGATGCCCTTTCCGTTCAATCGCCCCGGAAAGGCGGATGCCTTCCGACGCTGACAGGACGTTCACGATCCGGGACCCCATTCTGCCGGCAGCGCCGGTGACGACTGCTTTGATCATGTAACACCTCTAAAGATATTTGCCACAGAGATCACCGAGAGCACAGAGAGAAGATATGCCTTATGCCCGCTCTTGCCTTACTCTGAGGACTCTGTGTCCTCTGTGGCGAAAGTTATCGTTCTTAGATCAATCCATAGTCCTTCAGCGCCTTCTTGAGCTTTTCCTTGTTCGCATCCGCCATGGCGCAGAGCGGCAGCCGGAATTCCTCGCTGATCCTGCCCATCATCGCCAATGCGGTCTTTACGGGGATCGGGTTCGTCTCGACAAACATGAAACTGTGCATCGGCTCCATCTTGAAGTGGAGCTTCAGCGCCTCGTCGTACTTCCCCGCAAAGAAGGCGTCGAACATGCCTGCCGCGTCTGCGGGAGCGATGTTGGCTGTCACCGAAATGGCCCCTACGCCGCCCAGGTGCAGCATCGGCAATGTCGTGAAATCGTCGCCCGACAGCACATCGAAGTCGCGGCCGCAGAGCCGGATAACCTCGCTCACCTGCTTCAGGTCGCCCGTCGCTTCCTTGATCCCGACGATGTTCTTGATCGCCCGGAGCCGCGCCACCGTCGGAGGGAGCATGTTCACGCTCGTCCTGCCCGGTACATTGTACAGCACGATCGGCATGTCAACCGATTCGGCGACCTTCTTGAAGTGCTGGAACAGGCCTTCCTGGGTCGGCTTGTTGTAGTACGGCGTGATGAGCAGCACGCCGTCGGCGCCGGCCTTCTTCGCGTAGTTCGTCAGATCGATAGTCTCGGATGTAGAGTTCGAGCCGGCGCCGGCGATCACCGGGACCCGCTTGTTCACCGTCTTCACGGTGAACTCCACCACGCGGTGGTGCTCTTCGTGCGACAGCGTCGCGGACTCGCCCGTCGTTCCGCAGGGCACGATCACGTCCGTCCCGCTCTTGATATGGAATTCGATGAGGTCGCCCAGCGCCTTCTCATCGACCTTGCCGTTCTTGAACGGCGTTACGATTGCAACCATGGAACCCTTGAACATGCATGCCTCCTTGGACACCGCTGCGTCCGCAGCGAGCCCTTCTCGATATGACAAACCCCGAACAAATCGTTTTCACACGAAGATCACAATGGCCCTAAAGAAGAATTCCTGGTTGTATTTCTTTTCTTTGCGATTTTTGCGGCTTCGAGCGAAAAATGAGCTATTACGATAATCCTCAGATATTGAGCATTCCTTCACAGACCACCACGGCCTCGCCTTCGAGATGCAGGCCGGTGAATTCGTCTCCGTCCCGGCTAAAGGTGACCGTCAGCCTGTCGCCGCCCCGGGTCTCGATCGTAACCGGAGAGGTGACCATGGCAAGGGACGCGGCAATGAGCGCCGCGGCGACCGCCCCGGTCCCGCAGGCCAGAGTCTCGCCCTCCACGCCCCGCTCATAGGTGCGGATCCGCAAACGGTGGGGACCGTCCACTTTCATGAAATTCACGTTCGTTCCGGCAGGCCGGAAAATGGCATGGTACCGCGTGGTGCTCCCGATGCTCTGGACTTCTTCATTTTCCAGCTTGTTCGAGAGATAGACCACGTGGGGCACACCGGTATTGATGAAGTGACCGATCCGCGTCCCGAAATTCAGCGCAATGGGAATGTTCATCCGCCGGTCGCGGGCGCCCGTCAGTTCGACCTTGACGGTGTTCTTCTTGACCTCGGCGTGAATGACGCCTGCGCGCGTCTCGAATGCCATGGTCCGGGGAGCGATCTTCTTGATCACCGCGAACTGCGCGGCGCACCGGGCGCCGTTGCCGCACATTTCCGCCTCGCTTCCGTCGGAATTGTAGAACCGCCAGCGGAAATCAGCCTCTTTCCTGTTGACCGCCGGCACGATCACAATCAGTCCGTCGGCGCCCACCGAACGGTTCCGGTGGCATACCTGTTTGGCCAGCGCCGACAGGTTCCGGCCCTTCAGGATGTTCCGGCGGTTGTCGATCAGGATGAAATCGTTGCCGTTGCCCTGGATCTTATGAAAAGGGATCTTCTTCATGGCTCCCGTCTTTCTCTCCTTGTCAGCCTCTATCCTTCCAGCCACCGGGGGACCTTCTCCCCCTTCACGAGATCGTTGTAGGTTTCCCGCTCCCGGACGACGAAGTAATCTGCTCCGCGCACCAGCACCTCGGGCACCCGGAGGCGGGAGTTATAGTTCGATGCCATGGAGAACCCATAAGCGCCGGCGCCCATCACCGCGAGCAGTTCTCCCTGATCGACCTCAGGCAACGGGCGGTCCTTGGCAAGAAAATCGCCGGACTCGCAGATGGGGCCCACCACGTCCGCCTCGACTGCCGGAACACCGTCCTTCCGGACCACCGGGCGGATGTCATGGTAGGCCTCGTAGAGGCTGGGCCGGATCAGATCGTTCATTCCCGCGTCGACGACGACGAACTTTTTCTTCGCGCTTTCCTTGTGGTACAGAACGCTCGTCACCAGGATGCCGGCGTTCCCCACGATGGCCCTGCCGGGCTCCATCACGATGGTGCAGCCGCAGTCCGCCAGGAGCGGCCGGACCGAAGCGGCAAGCTCCCTGGGCAGCGGGGGAGTCTCGTCCCGGTAGGTGATGCCCAGCCCGCCGCCGATGTTGATGTACTGAATGTCGATGCCCGCGCTCCGCAGGTCCTTGACGAAGGCCGTGGTCTTCACCAGCGCGTCGACGAAGGGCTGGATCTCGGTGATCTGCGAACCGATGTGCTGATGGATCCCCACGATATCGACGTGCGAAAGTTTCTTCGCTGTCAGGTACTGCTCAAGCGCCTGGTCGATGGCGATGCCGAACTTGTTCTTCTTGAGACCCGTCGAAATATAGGGATGGGTCTTGGGATCGATGTCGGGGTTCACCCGGAGCGCGATGCGCGCACGCGTCTTCATCTCGCCGGCGGCCTTGTCGATTGCCGCAAGCTCTTCCGCAGACTCCACGTTGAACATGAGGATATCGATCTTCAGTGCGTATTCGAGCTCATCGCGGCGCTTGCCGACCCCGGCGTACACGATCTTCTTGGGATCGATGCCGGCGCGGAGAGCCCGGAACAGTTCCCCGCCCGAGACGATGTCGGCGCCCGCGCCCTCCCTGCCGAGCAGCCGCAGCAGGGCCGACGAGGGATTCGCCTTCACGGCGAAGCAAATGAGATGCGACACGCCGGTAAAGGCCTGGTGAAACGCCC
>JAKAHZ010000089.1 GCA_021814615.1 Nitrospirota bacterium
GACCGTACGGTCCTCCGATATCATCTTCATCGCCGTGGGGACGCCGCCGGGCGAGGACGGGTCGGCGGACCTCAAGTACGTGCTTGGCGCAGCCCGCGAGATCGGCCGCCATATGAACGGATACCGGACGATCGTGAACAAGAGCACGGTGCCTGTGGGCACGGGCGACAAGGTGCGGGCCGCCGTCGCATCGGCGACGAAGCACCGCTTCGACGTGGTCTCGAACCCGGAGTTTCTCAAGGAGGGCGCTGCGGTCGAGGATTTCATGAAGCCCGACCGCGTCGTGATCGGCGTGGAGGGCGCGCGCGCAGCCGCGACCATGAACGAGCTCTATGCCCCCTTTGTGCGGACCGGCAAACCCGTGCTGATGATGGACATCCGGAGCGCCGAGATGACCAAGTACGCATCAAACGCCATGCTCGCGACGAAGATCTCCTTCATCAACGAGATGGCCAATATCTGCAACAGCCTGGGCGCGGATATCGACAGCGTACGCAAGGGCATGGGGTACGACAAGCGGATCGGTTTCGAGTTCCTCTTCCCCGGCGTGGGGTACGGCGGCTCCTGTTTTCCCAAGGACGTGCAGGCGCTCGTGCAGACCGCCGGGGAAAACGATGTGGACGCCAAGATCCTCAGGGCCGTCGAGGCCGTCAACCAACGGCAGAAAGCGGTCCTTTTCGACAGGATCATGACCCATTTTGCAGCCAAGAAAGCACCAAAGGGAAAAGGCAAGGCGAAACCGCTTGCCGGAAGGACCATTGCGGTCTGGGGCCTTTCGTTCAAACCGCGCACCGACGACATGCGCGAAGCTCCGTCCATCGTGATCATCAACAACTTGCTTCGCGCTGGCGCCGAAGTGCGCGCTCACGACCCCGTTGCCATGCATGAAGCGCACAAGATATTCAGGAACCGCATCGTCCTTGCTTCCGACGGCTACGATGCCCTGCGCGGCGCAGACGCGCTGGCGCTCGTCACGGAGTGGAACGAGTTCAGGACGCCCGATTTCGGCAGGGTCAGGAAACTCATGAAGTCGCCGGTCATCTTCGACGGCAGGAATATCTTCAATCCCGATGAAGTGCGGAAACTGGGATTCACGTATTACGGCATCGGCAGGCGCTGAGCGCCGTTTCGGCTGATGCCCGTTCTTCCGCTGCGGCGCGGACGGCTACAGCGGAATATTACCTCATAAAGGAGTGATTCCATGCGCGTGCTGGTCACCGGCGGAGCCGGGTTTCTCGGTTCCCACCTCTGCGAACGGTTGCTGCGGGAGGGCAACGAGGTCATCTGTCTCGACAATTTCTTCACCGGACGACGGCGGAATATCCATCCCTTCCTGGCACATCCCGATTTCGAGCTGATCCGGCACGACGTCGTGCTGCCGATCCTGCTCGAGGTCGACCGGATCTACCATCTCGCCTGTCCGGCGTCACCGATCCACTACCAGTATAATCCCGTCAAGACTATCAAAACGAACGTGCTGGGAACGCATAACATGCTGGGCCTCGCGAAACGCACCCGTGCGCGCTTTCTCCTGGCGTCGACATCGGAGGTCTACGGCGATCCGAAGGTCCATCCTCAGAAAGAGGATTACTGGGGCAACGTCAACACCGTGGGCATCCGCAGCTGCTATGACGAAGGCAAGCGCGTTGCCGAGACCTTCACCATGGATTACCACCGTCAGAACAAGGTCGATGTGCGGATCGTGAGGATCTTCAATACCTACGGCCCGCGCATGCTCGCAGAGGACGGCAGGGTGGTGAGCAACTTCATCGTTCAGGCGATCAAGGGAGAGGACATCACCGTCTACGGCGAAGGGAAGCAGACGCGTTCCTTCTGCTTCGTCGACGACCTGGTGGACGGGATGGTGCGGATGATGGAAACGGTGGGATTCACGGGGCCCGTGAACCTCGGGAATCCCGAGGAATATACGATCCTTGATCTGGCGAAGAAGATCGTCGCCATGACCGGCTCCCGGTCGAAGATCGTTTTCCGTCCGCTGCCCTCCGACGATCCGACGCAGCGGCAGCCCGATATTTCCCTGGCGAAGCAGAAACTGGGATGGCAGCCGCGCATGTCCGTTGACGAAGGACTGCGGACGACCGTCGACTTCTTCCGGAAGGAGCTGGCGCGCTGATCCGCGAGGGATCTCCGCGCACCGGCGCCGTGCAGAACATCAAACCCTTCATCCTTGCGGTCATTCCCGCCAGATACGGATCCACGCGGTTCCCCGGCAAGTCGCTTGCCCTGATCCAGGGCAAGCCCATGATCCAGTGGGTCTACGAGGGCACGAAACGGTCGTCTTTGCTCGATCGCGTCATCGTTGCCACGGATGATGAACGGATACGACGGGCAGTCGTCTCCTTCGGTGGCGAAGCGGTGATGACCTCGGCAAACCATGCGACGGGCACGGACCGCATCGCCGAGGTCGTGAGCACAACGTCGTGCGACCTCGTGGTGAACGTGCAGGGCGACGAGCCGCTGATCAATCCCCAGATGATCGACGAAGCGGTCGGGCCGCTGGTCAAGGACGCCTCGATCCCCATGGGAACTCTTGCCCGGAGGATCAGCGATCCCAAGGATGTATCCGATCCGAACGTGGTCAAAGTGGTCTGCGACAGCCGCGGTTTCGCGCTCTATTTTTCCCGAGCGCCGATCCCCTGGGACCGGGACCGGTGGGCGGGCGGGGACCTTTCCGCCGCAGGGGGCCAGTACCAGCATGTCGGCCTCTACGTCTACCGCCGTGCGTTCCTGCTTGCCTATGCTGCCATGCCGCAGACGCCGCTCGAGAACATCGAAAAACTGGAACAGCTGCGGGCGCTGGAACAGGGCCACCGGATCCATGTCGCCGTGACCGAACATGAGTCCTTGGGAGTTGACATCCCGGGTGATTTGAGTAAAATACTGAAACGTCTTGAAGAAAGCGGGTCCTGATATGACCGACCAGAAGGGTTCCAAAACCAAATACATCTTCGTCACCGGCGGCGTGGTGTCTTCCCTCGGCAAGGGGCTTGCGGCGGCATCCATCGGCGCTCTCCTCGAGGCACGGGGTCTCAAGGTCACATTCCTCAAACTCGACCCGTACATCAACGTCGATCCCGGCACCATGAGCCCCTTTCAGCACGGCGAGGTCTTCGTGACCGATGACGGCGCCGAAACGGACCTGGACCTCGGCCATTACGAACGGTACTGCAGCGTCGCGACGAGCCAGAAGAACAACTTCACCTCCGGCCGGATCTATTACAACGTTATCACCAAGGAACGGCGCGGCGATTACCTGGGCGGCACGGTGCAGGTGGTCCCGCATGTCACCGACGAGATCAAGCGAGCCATCACCGACCTGGGCAACGGCGAGGACATCGTGATCGTCGAGATCGGCGGCACCATCGGCGACATCGAGAGCCTTCCGTTCCTCGAAGCAATCCGCCAGATGCGGTATACGCTCGGACGGGGGAACTACTTATATATTCATCTCACCCTCGTTCCCTTCATCCGCGCAGCAGGGGAGCTCAAGACCAAGCCCACGCAGCACAGTGTCAAGGAACTCCAGTCCATCGGTATCCAGCCCAACATCCTGCTCTGCCGGAGCGAAACAGCAATCCCGAAGGAAATGAAGCGGAAGATCGCCCTGTTCTGCAACGTGGACGAGAACGCAGTCATCGCTGCGCAGGACGTGGATACGATCTACGAGGTGCCGCTCCGCCTCCATGACGAGGGCATTGACGACCGGATCGTGGAGATGCTGAATCTCCCGGCGAGGACCATCGATCTCCAGGCCTGGGACACCATCGTGCGGCGCGTGAAACAGCCGTCGAAGGAAACGACCATTGCGCTCGTCGGAAAATATGTCGATCTCAAGGAGTCCTACAAGAGCCTCTGCGAAGCCCTGACCCATGGAGGCATCGCCAACGACGCCCGCGTGAACATCTGCTGGGTCGATTCCGAGGAAATCGAGGCGAAAGGCGCCTTCGAGATGCTGAACAACATGGACGGGATCCTCGTGCCCGGCGGCTTCGGCATCCGCGGCGTGGAAGGCAAGATCGCGGCAGTAAAATACGCACGCGAGAACAAGATCCCGTACTTCGGCATCTGCCTGGGCATGCAGTGCGCTGTGATCGAGGCTGCGCGCCACCTGGCGGGGCTGGCCGATGCGAACAGCTCGGAGTTCAATCTCCAGACCCCCGATCCTGTGATCTACCTGATCGAGCAGTGGTACGATTACCGGACGAAGACCATGCAGAAGCGAGACCTCACGTCGGACAAGGGCGGCAGCATGCGGTTGGGCGCCTATCCCTGCAAATTGGAGAAGGGGACGCATGCCCATGCCGCCTACGGCGCCGCCGAGATATCGGAGCGCCACCGCCATCGGTATGAATTCAACAACAAGTATCTCGACACGCTCAAGAAGGCTGGCCTCGTGATCAGCGGCATGTCGCCCGACGGCCAGCTCGTCGAGATCGTCGAGCTACGGGACCATCCCTGGTTCCTCGGCTGCCAGTTCCATCCCGAGTTCAAGTCCAAGCCGCGGAATCCCCATCCGCTCTTCACCGCCTTCATTGCCGCTTCGGCGGCGAATCACGCCCAGAAGAGGAAACAGCAGTGACGCGGGAGGTCCCAGCGGGGAAGGTCCGGATCGGCGGAACGAATCCTCTTGCCCTGATCGCCGGACCCTGCGTCATCGAATCGGAACATTCCACGCTGGAAGCTGCCGAACGGCTCGTGCGAATCACCAGTGAGGCAGGCATCCCCTTCGTCTTCAAGTCGTCCTACGACAAGGCCAACCGGAGCTCGGCCAAATCCTACCGGGGTCCGGGACTCGCTGAGGGCCTGCGCATCCTGGCAAGGGTTAAGAAGGAATTCAGCGTGCCCGTGCTTTCCGATGTGCACCGCTTCGAGGAGATCGGCCCGGCCGCCGAAGTCCTCGACATCATCCAGATTCCCGCGTTCCTGTCCCGCCAGACCGATCTGCTGATTGCCGCCGCCCGGACGGGACGGACCGTGAACATCAAGAAAGGGCAGTTCCTGGCTCCCTGGGACATCAAGAACGCCGTCGAGAAGGTCGCTTCTGCGGGGAACGAGAACATCATCCTCACCGAGCGGGGCGTTTCTTTTGGGTATAACAACCTGGTCGTGGACATGCGCTCCCTGCCCATCATGCGCAGCACCGGTTTTCCGGTCGTCTTCGACGCGACTCATGCGGTCCAAATGCCGGGAGGGGCAGGCACAGCGTCGTCCGGCGACCGGCAGTATGTTCCGCACCTGACGCGCGCCGCGGCGGCTGTGGGGATCGACGGCCTGTTCATGGAAGTTCATGCCTGCCCCGACAAGGCGCTTTGCGACGGACCGAACATGCTGTCCCTGGACGAACTTCCCGGCCTGCTGCGGCAGGTGAGGGAAATAGAACGGATCGTGAAACAATGAGCATTGAACAGGCAAAACGGGTTCTGAAGATCGAAGCCGAGGCAGTGGAACGGCTGATCGATCGCATTGACGGCCGGTTCGAGATGGCCATCGAGATGATCTTGAGCTGCCGCGGGCGGGTCGTGGTCACGGGCATGGGAAAGTCCGGCCACATCGGGAATAAGATTGCGGCGACCCTTGCCTCCACCGGAACGCCGGCGTTGTTCCTCCATCCCGCCGAAGGCATCCATGGCGATTTAGGCATGGTGACGCGGGGTGATGTGGTCATCGCCATATCGAACAGCGGCGAGACTGAAGAGCTCAGCCGCATGCTGCCGTCGCTCAAACGCATCGGCATCCGGATCATTGCGCTCACGGGCAATCCCGACTCCACGCTCGGCAAGAACAGCGACGTGGTGATCAATGTGGGCGTGAAAGAGGAAGCCTGCCCCCTGGGTCTCGCTCCCACGGCCAGCACCACAGCGACGCTCGCCATGGGCGACGCGCTGGCGGTGGTCCTGCTCGACCGGCGCGGTTTCCGGCAGGAGGACTTTGCCTGCTATCACCCCGGCGGCAGCCTGGGCAAACGGCTCCTGCTCCGGGTGCAGGACATCATGCATACCGGCGACGCCATTCCCCGGGTCTCGGCCGACACCCTGATCCGGGATGCCATCTACGAGATTTCGTCCAAGAAGATGGGGGTCACGTCCGTACTCGATGCAGACGGGAGACTCCTGGGCGTCATATCGGACGGCGATCTCCGGCGATGGATGGAACGCACCGAGAAAACAGGCGAGAACCTGCTCGCCAAGAAGGCGAAAGACATCATGACCAAAGGACCGAAGGTGATCGGCCGTGACGCGCTTGCCGCCGAGGCGGTAGCCGTGATGGAGAGCAAATCGATCACCTGCCTCTTGATCACGGACCGCGACGGCCGGCCGGAAGGCGTCATTCATCTCCATGATCTCCTGAAGGCAGGAGTGGTGTAGGGACCGCAAGGCGTCAGGCGGACATTTATACGTCAGATACATCCTATGAAGACAACAATCACCGCCCTCAGGGCGAAGGCGAAGAAAATCAAGATGCTGCTCCTCGACGTGGACGGCGTGCTCACCGACGGGAGAATCATTCTCGACAACCAGGGGAACGAGCTCAAGGCCTTTCACGTGCGCGACGGCCACGGCATCAAGCTTGCCCAGCGCGCCGGCATCACGATCGGCATCATTACTGGCAGAAAGGCCGAAGTGGTCAATGTGCGGGCGCGGGAGCTGGCAATCGATGAGGTTCATCAGGGCTCGATCGACAAGATCCGCGTTTATGACGGTCTGCTGCGGAAATATGGACTTCGTGACGAGCAGATTGCGTTCATCGGCGACGACATCGTCGACGCCGGCATCCTGCGTCGCGTCGGCCTGGCGGTTGCTGTTTCTGACTGCGATCCGGCCGTGAAGCCCCTTGCCGCGCTGGTGACCAAGGCAAAAGGCGGCAGGGGAGCCGTCCGCGAAGCGATCAATTTTATTCTCGCGAGCCAAGATACGCTGCCGAAGCTATGAAACCATGGCTCACCAGGGCGAGAAAACGCCTCAGCCGCGTCACCATTGTCGTCCTGGTACGCTGCTTCCAGACGCTTGCCCGGATTTTTCCTTACCGGGCGGCAGTGGCCTGCGGCAGCGCCTTCGGCTGGCTCACCTATCATCTGCTGCCGCGCGAGCGCGGCCGCGCCCTTCAGCATCTGACGGCGGTTTTTCCCGGCCGAGGCGCCTCCTGGGCAAAGCGTACGGGAGTGAGGACGTTCATGCATCTCGGCCGGGGGCTCATGGAAGTGCTGGCCATGACGCCTTCCCGGATCGGCAAGGTCGTCCGCATCGAAGGTCTGGAACGTCTGGAAGAAGCGCTGTCCCTGGGAAAGGGCGTGGTGTACGTCACCGGCCACATCGGCAACTGGGAGTTGATGGCCGGCGCGGTAGCTTCACGGAAGATGCCGGTGAGCGTGATCGCAGCTCCGATCAAGCCCGAGTCGGTCAATGACCTGATCCTCGAGCTTCGCGCCGGTCTCGGCGTGAAGACGATCGTTCGCAGCAGGCCGGGCGCGGCAAAGGAAATGATCCGCGTCTTCCGGGAGAACCGGATCATCGGCATCCTGATCGATCAGGACACGGACGTGGACGGAGCGTTCGTCGATTTCCTGGGGAAGCCCGCCTGGACCCCCACGGCCGCCGCTCAGATGGCCGCCAAGTTCGGCGCGCCGGTCATGTTCGGGTACATCACCCGGAACAGCAACGGAACGCATACGGTAAAGATTGAAGGTCCCCTGCATCTCGTTCAGACAGGGGCAGATGCCAAGGACATTACCGACAATACCGCCATGCTCACGAAAAAGATCGAAGAAGCCGTCCTGCGGGAGCCGGAACAGTGGGTCTGGATGCACCGCAGGTGGAGGCGGCAGCCATGAGCATCATGAACATTCCGAACCTGCTGTCCGTGAGCAGGCTGCTTGCCGTTCCCATCTTCATCATCCTGATGATGGATCCGACTCCCACGCGCGGGCTCTGGGCGGGGATCGTCTTCGGCATAGCATCGGTGACTGACTGGCTCGACGGCCATCTTGCGCGCAAATGGGGCCAGGTCACCAAGCTCGGCAAACTGCTCGATCCGGTGGCTGACAAGATACTGATTGCCTCGGCGCTGATCATGCTCGTCGAGATCGACGCGTCCAAGGTGCCGGCCTGGATCGCCATCATCATCATCTGCCGGGAGATCGCGGTGACGGGCCTTCGCGCCATGGCAGCGGGGGATGGGATCGTCATTCCCGCCGAGACGATGGGTAAATACAAAGTCGGCGCGCAGGTCATCGCGGTGATGTCCTTCGTGCTCAATTATGCCATCCGGGCGCAATGGCCGAACGACCTCGGGAAGACGGCCCTCTGGATCGCCATGTTCCTTGCCGTCTACTCGGGCGTCCAGTATTTCGTCGCCTACTGGAGAAAACTGGGATGAGCGGGATCTCCGTCATCGATAGCGTCCTCATTGCAGGTTCCTATCTGGCCGGCTCGATCCCCTTCGGCCTGATCATCGGCAGGATGCTGGGCGGCGTGGACGTGCGTTCCGTGGGCAGCGGAAATATCGGCGCCACCAATGTGCTCCGGGCTGCAGGGAAAAAAGCAGCCGCACTGACGCTTGTCGCCGATTGTCTCAAGGGATTGTTTGCCGTGATGATCGCTTTTCGCGTTGCCGACAACGCAGTCATTCCCTTCGTGGCCGGCGCGGCATCCGTCATCGGCCACAATTTTCCCGTCTTCCTCGGATTCAAGGGAGGGAAAGGGGTTGCCACGAGCATCGGGGTGCTGCTCGCCGTTGCGCCGTTGATCGCGGTCATCTGCCTGGCCGTCTGGCTGGCGGCAGCGCTCATCTGGCGATACTCGTCCCTTGCCGGACTTCTGTCCTTTGCCGCTTTCCCAGCGCTGGTGTTTGCGACGCGTCCTGACGAAAAGCCGCTGGCGGCGCTTTCCCTGTTCCTCTTCGGCATGATGTACTACCGCCATCGGGAGAACATCAAACGGCTTCTTGCCGGCACGGAGTCGAAAATCGGTCAGAAAAAGTAGGGAAAAACCGGCGGAATATGATAGGTTTGTTGACAGGTGTCCGGCGGATTGCTAGTATGCGGCGGGATCGTGAATCCGGCGCATCCGACGGACGGAGGGTCGCATGTCGAATCTGATAACGCTGCTGACCGATTACGGGACAAAGGATGCGTTCGTCGCCAGCATGAAGGGGATGATCCTCAAGCTCGCACCGCAGGCGCAGATCGTCGACATCACTCATGAGGTCGCTCCCCAGGACGTGTGGGAGGCGGCGTTCACGCTCAAAGAGACCTACAATCAGTTCCCCAAGGGGACCATCCATCTCGCCGTCGTGGATCCGGGCGTGGGAAGCGGGCGAAAGCCGATCCTCTGCGTGACGGAAGGATATTATTTCGTCGGACCGGACAACGGCATCTTCAGCTTCATCTACCGGGATGCAGAACGGCTGCGGGTGCATCACATCAGCGCTTCGCACTATTTCGTTCAGAATCCCGGCCCCACCTTTCACGGCAGGGACATCTTTGCTCCCGTGGCTGCCTGGCTTGTCAAGGGCATCCCGGCGGCCAATTTCGGCGACGAGATCACCGATTTCGTCAAACTCAATGTTCCTGTTCCGAAGCGAACGAACAACGTTATCGACGGCCACGTGATCCACGCAGACCGGTTCGGCAACCTGATAACGAACATCACCTACCGGGATCTGCAGCCGCTCACCCCCGAAGGCGTCCAGCTCGGTCCGGTCACTGTCGCCGTTGCCGGCAAACAGATCGCGGGGCTCAGGAAATTTTATGCCGAGGCGCAGCAGGGCGTGCCCGGCGCGATCATCAACAGCAACGGCCACCTCGAGATCTTCCTCTTCCGTCAGAACGCTCGGACCGCGCTGGCGATCAAGCGCGGCGAAAGCGTGCGAGTCACGGTCCTGCAGTCGGCATAACCGTCTCCTCAATCCGCTCTTGAATGGTTTGCCCCCACCGGCTTATAATATCCGACTATGAAGTCGTTCCATATCATTACCTTCGGCTGCCAGATGAACGAGCATGATTCCGAGCGCATGGCCGGCATGCTCGAAGCAGAGGGCCTCAGCGAGGCAGCGAGCGCCGAAGACGCCGAAGTGATCATTCTGAACACCTGCAGTATCCGCGAGAAAGCAGAGCAGAAATTTTTCAGCGAGCTCGGCAGA
The DNA here is from genome assembly GCA_021814615.1 of Nitrospirota bacterium. Classification (GTDB taxonomy): domain Bacteria; phylum Nitrospirota; class UBA9217; order UBA9217; family UBA9217; genus JAKAHZ01. Next base: position 10,159 of record JAKAHZ010000089.1, read on the forward strand.
CTGACCCACCTTAAATCCCGAGAGGGGAAAAGCGTCAGAATCGCCGTTGCAGGATGCCTGGCACAGCAGGAGGGGGCAAAGATCCTCTCCCGTGCTCATCAGGTGGACATGATCATCGGCCCGTCGGACATCGCACGGCTTCCGGAAATCTTCGCCGAGAGGGAACGAAGGTCCACCGCTGTCATCGAGACCGGCGGGGATCCCGAGTACCATCACAAACTGGTGCCCACGCGAAGGACCGACGGTCTCAAAGCCTGGGTGTCCATCATGTACGGGTGCGATAATTTCTGCACCTATTGCGTGGTGCCCTATCTGCGGGGACGGGAGCGTTCCCGTCCAGCTTCGGATATCGTCAGGGAGGTGAAGGACCTGGCTGCCCGGGGCTACCGGGAAGTGACACTGCTGGGTCAGAACGTCAATTCCTACGGCAGGCATGTCAGCGACGGCTGCACTTTCCCTGAGTTGTTGCGGCAAATCCATGATGTGGACGGCATCGAGCGCATCCGGTTTGTGACGTCCCATCCCCGGGACCTCTCCGGTGAACTGATCGCTGCAATGCGGGACCTCAACAAGGTCTGCGAGGCGCTGCATCTTCCCGCGCAGAGCGGATCCGACCGAATTCTCGCTGCCATGAACCGTCGCTATACGGCGGCGGAGTATCTCGACAAGGTACGGCGTCTGCGCGAAGCGGTTCCCGACATCGTTCTGACCACGGATATCATCGTCGGATTTCCCGGTGAGGAGCGGCAGGATTTCGAACAAACGCTCAATCTCTTACGCGCCGTCGGCTACGATACGCTCTTCGCCTTCAAGTATTCCCGCCGCCCCGGGACCGCTGCGCTTCGTCTGGGCGATCATGTTCCCGAACCGGAAAAAGAAAGGCGTCTCGAGGAGCTGTTCAGCCTGCAACGGCCGGTCACGCTTGCCAAGAACCAAGCGCATGTGGGCCAGACGCTCGAGATCCTCGTGGACGGGAAGAGCAAGCGGGGTGTGTCGCTCTCCGGCAGGACCCGGGGAAACAAGGTCGTTAATTTCCCCGGATCGTCAGATCGAATCGGAAGTCTCGCCCGCGTTCGGATCACCGCAGCGGGCCCCAACTCCCTTACCGGCGAAATATGCGAATAGCTTTTGCCACCTTCGGCTGCAAAATCAATCAATACGAAACCGATGAAATGCGCAGGTCCGTCGCGGAACAGGGTAACACCCTTGTTCCCTTCGACAGTGAAGCGGATGTGTACATTATCAATACCTGCTCGGTCACCGGCAGAAGCGATATCCAGTGCCGTCAGGCGATCCGCGCTGCTGCCCGCCGCTCGCCGGGAGCACAGGTGCTTGTCACGGGATGTTATGCGGAAACGCATCCCGACGAGGTAGGATCTTTGCCCGGCGTTACTCGGATCGTCGACATCAAGGAAAAGCGGAATATCATTGCCTATCTTCCGCCATCGCCAGGCTCCGTAACCGCGGCAGCTCCGAGGGAGCGGACGAGGCAGTTCCTCAAGATTCAGGACGGATGCAACAACAGATGCAGCTATTGCATCGTGCCGCTGGCGCGGGGCAATTCGGTCAGCGTGCCGGTTGCCGAGGTTACGGCAGCCTTCGACCGGGAAATCGCCGGTGAGAGCCAGGAAATCGTCCTGAGCGGGATTCATATCGGCACCTACGGAGCCGACCTGCATCCCCGCACCTCCCTCACCGAGCTTGCTGCCTCGCTCGTCAGGCGCGCGGGAACGGCAAGGATCAGGCTGAGTTCGATCGAACCGAACGAAGTCACCGAAGGGATCCTCGATCTCCTGGGAAAGGGCCTCTGTAGGCATCTGCATATCCCCCTCCAGAGCGGAGACGACGATATCCTCCGCTCCATGAGACGCACCTACGCCAGCAGAGACTACCGCATCCTTCTTGCAGCGGCCTCGGCCAAGGTCCCGGGGCTCGCACTTGGCGCTGACGTGATGGTCGGTTTTCCCGGGGAAGGAGAGAAGGAGTTCAACAATACCAGGAGCCTGATCGAAGAGCTCCCGCTTACCCATCTGCACGTGTTCAGTTATTCACCCCGACCGGGAACTCCTGCTGCCAAGATGGATCATCAGGTTCCGGAAGAGATCAAAAAGCAGAGAAATGCGAAGATCCGCGAGATCGGCAGGAGAAAGAACCTGGAGTTTCGGAAGAGCCAGGTAGGAACTGTACAACGGATTGTCGTGGAAGATCAGTCAGAAGAGGGGATATGCAAAGGCTTGACGGACAACTATCTCCGCGTGAGCTTTACATACTTGACCGAGAATGCTCGCAACAAGGCTTTTTCTGTAAAAATCAGCAATGTGAGCAGGGAGGGACTGGATGGCACTGTTATCTCATAACACATTGATAATTATAATGACACAATGCCTATGTTTTGTGCATGTTGCATTATTTGTGCATTTAGAACGGCGTCTTCAGAGTTCCCAACAGGTTTAATAACATCTTTTCCACAGTGGTTGTGAAAACAGACGATAAGGCTTTGGGAGTACTGATTTTTTTGTGGGGATTGCTGAACCGGATTTTGTAACAAGGTGTGATTACAGGCGATAATTATAATTCCAGCTTTAAAAGATTGTATACCGTATCTCGCTGTGCTGCTCGATATCCCGCATCTTTTATCAACATCACGATCTCTTCCCTGGACATCCTGAAGGTCACTCCAGCTGCAGCAACTACGTTTTCCTCGATCATAGTGCTTCCGAAGTCATTCGCCCCGAACTCGAGCGCTACCTGGGCGATTTTCGCGCCCTGAGTCACCCAAGAAGCCTGGATGTTCTGTATGTTGTCCAGTACGATTCGCGACAGCGCGAGGGTCTTCAGATAATCGACTGCAGAGGCGGAGCGGCCGCCGAGTTCGGTGTTTCCCGGTTGATAGGTCCAGGGAATGAAAGCCGTAAAACCTTTGGTCTCATCCTGCAATTCCCGGATCCTGATCATGTGCTGCACGATCTCGTCCTGCGTTTCAAGACCGCCGAACATCATGGTCGCCGTGGTCGGCATGCCGAGGCGGTGTGCCACCCGCATGACCTCCATCCAGTCACGCCACCTGATCTTGTTCGGGCTCACCTGTTCGCGCACTCGATCCACGAGGATCTCTGCGCCTCCTCCGGGGATGGAATCCAGGCCCGACGCCTGCAGCCTCCTGAGCGCGTCATGGATGGAAATGTTCGCCTTCCGCGCGACGTAGGTGATCTCCGACGGGGAGAGGGAATGGACCTGGATTGTAAACCGCGCCTTGATGGACGAGAAGAGATCCTCGAAATATTCGATGCCCAGGTCGGGATGCACGCCGCCCTGCATCAGGATCTGCGTGCCGCCGAGCGCGATCGTCTCCTCGATCTTTCTGAAGATTTCTTCTTTTGTCAGGATATAGGCTTCAGGACTGTCCTGGGTGCGGTAGAAAGCGCAGAACTTGCACCTGTTTACGCAGATATTCGTGTAGTTGATGTTCCGGTCAACGATGAACGTGACGATGCGTTCGGGGTGGAGGCGCTTCCGGACCGCATTGGCAAGCTCGCCAAGCGTCAGCAGGTCCGCTTCGCGCAAAAGAGTCGTCCCTTCTTCGATGGAAATGCGGTCGCCGCGGGAAACGCGGGCTTGCAGGGAGGCGTGATTAGTCATGATCGGGTTCTTGTGCGGAAACCGGAATCGGCTCCCGGATATCGCGCTTTCTGCAGACAAGGATCAAGTTTTCTCCAAGCGGCAACGGCAGGAAGAGGACATTGAACCAGTACTGAAATGCCGCGGTCGGATAAAATATCAGTTTTTGCAGCGCTAGGGGAACGAACTTCAGATACGGGACATTCCAAAGCCCGTCCGTGCCGATCTTTTCGAGATCGAATCCGTGACTCGTGATGATCTCTGTCCAGATTCGCGGAGCAAACAACGAGCAGTGCGTTGGATCTCCGTAAGCGAACCAATGTTCGCCCTTTATCCGTTTTCCTAGAGAACGGCTGTTCGGCACGACGATAAAGAGGAGTCCGTGTCGTTTCAATTTCCTGAGAAAGAGCCCGATCGTGTGCGACGGTTCCTTGATATGCTCGAGCACGTGGAGGGCGCAAATGCAATCGATCGATTCGTCGTCGATATCCCGATTCGGATCCGCGATGAACATGGCCTGCGGATTGATCCGTTTGGCATGTTCAAGGGCGGAAAGGGACAGGTCGTATCCAATAAGCTGATAGCCGGGTTTGGAAAAACGCTTGAGAAAATATCCGGTCCCGCAGCCGAAGTCCAAGATCCTGCCGGTCTTGAAACGCTTCTGTACGATATTTGCAAAGAACCGAAGGCCAATCCTGTCCTCCGCCTGTCCAATCTTTTCATAATAATTGGTCATGGCGATGAAGCTCTCACTCCCAGATGCGCACAACGGAATACACGGTATCTCGTTCCACGGGGATTTTGCCTGCTTGACGAATCAGGGCAATCAGCTCGTCACGCGTCATGCAGCCATCGGTCGTCCCGCCGGCCATCTTGGTGATGCGTTCCTCG
>JAKAHZ010000204.1 GCA_021814615.1 Nitrospirota bacterium
GTCCGGTCTTACAGCAGCGGATATGCAGGCCCTGATCAATCAACTGAATACTTCCTCCGGCAATCTGACGGGAGCCGCCGGATCGCCGGTGAACGGTATGATCAGCGGGACCGTTGCCATGGGTCCTGTCAGCAGCGGCACGGTGAAAGCCTATGCGGTGACCAACGGAACCATGGGCGCCCAGCTCGCCAGCGGTTCCACCGACAGCAAGGGCAACTTCACCATGTCCGTCGGTTCCTATGCGGGAACGGTCATGCTTCAGATGAGCGGCGGGACCTACACCGATCTGGCTACGGGAGCAACAATGACGCTGGCTGCCGGCGACGTGATGACGGGCATCATTCCCTCCCTTGCCTCCGGTTCGACAACGAGCGGCCTGCAGATTACGCCGCTTACCTCCATGGCCCAGATGAGGGCAGCGCATATGACCGGCGGCATGACCGAGACGAACGCGGCTGCCTCGAATACGGCGATCGGCAGCTATTTCCTCGTGAATGATATCCTGAAGACACGGCCCCTGGATCCTTCTGTCGCCGGGTCCGGGACAGCAGCAACCGCCGACATGCGGAATTATGGAATGACGATTGCCGCCATATCCCAGGAAGCAGGCGCGCTGGGCATGTCCTCCTCCTCCGGCATGGTTACCGCCTTTATGCAGGATGCCTCGGACGGCGTTTTCGACGGCACGATGAACGGGAGTCCCATCGCCATGGGCAACATGGGCGGGGGGGGAATGATGATGGGCAACATGCAAGGCACCGCCGGAACCAGCGGCCTGGCAACAGCGATGACTACATTCCTGAATAACGCCTCGATGAACAAATCAGGCCTTACCTCTGTTGATATGAACGCTCTTCTCACGAAGCTGAACGGCTCCAACGGAACGATCCAATAGCAAATAAAGCCGTGCTCTTCTAGACAAATGAAAGGCAGCCGGAATTCTCCGGCTGCCTTTTTCTGTTTGAGACTGTTGGATGCACGCCGCCCGCGCAGCCTACGGATCGCTCTCCGCTGCAACTGCCGGCGTCGGCTCCGGTTGCCGCTCTTCGGTGCCGAGGGAATCGAGGGCTCGCAGCAGGACCTCGAGTCGCTGGCGAACTTCGTCCTGCCGCTCCCGACTCTGTTCGAGCGACCGCAGGTCGACACGCGCCGATGCAATCTCGCGCTCAAGCTCGTCCACCCGGCTCCGAAGCCTGCTGTTCTCGTCGACAAGCGTCTTCACGCGCCGTTCGATTTCGGCGAAACGAGCCCCCAGGTCTTTCAGGGAAGGTTCCTTCGTCATGGGCAGGACCCCTCGGACCGGCAGATCACCGTCCGGTCATCCTGACCGGCGCGTTTCCCGCTCATCGGGAGGGCCGGGGATGAGCCGTACAGGCGTTTGTATTCCGCGTAATTTCTGAGGACTTTCTTGACGTATCCCCGCGTTTCCGTATAGGGGATCGACTCGACGAACAGGGACGACTCGACGCCGGCGCCCATCTTCGCGACCCAGTTCGCCACGGCTTCCGGGCCGGCGTTGTACGCCGCGCTCACCAGCGTCAGGTCGCCCTGGAACCGTTTCATCAGATGGCTCAGATACCAGGTGCCCACGGATATGTTGGTATCCGCCTCGAAGAGCTTCGACCGATCGAACCCCGCGATCCCGGCGGTGCGGGCGATCCACTCCCCGGTTGCGGGCATCACCTGCATCGCACCCCGCGCCCCGGCAGGTGACAGGGCATCGGGCCGGAACTGGCTTTCCTCGCGGATAATGGCCGCAACGAAAAAGGGATCCATTCCGTATTTCCGCGCTGATGAACTGATGCTCGTCCAGAACCCCTGGGGATAGGCAAGCAGCCAGATATCACCGGGCAGGGACGCCGAAGGCCGTTCCAGCGCCCGTTCGAAATTCCTGAGCACCACGAGCAGGGAACTATGGTAATCCCCGAGCTGGAAGAACGTCTTGCTCAACCCGATAAGCGCCGCTTTTCTGCGGGGCCGGAGCTCCTGGAGCGACCAGAGCTCGACCGCGGCGTCTTTCTTCATGTCCTGGAACATGAGTTCAAGCGTCCGCCGGTAGGCAGGCGTCGCCGAGAGCACGTCGCGCGCCTCGGCGGCCCAATCGGGCGGACCGGCCGCAGCCGAGAGGTCCTCGGTCCCGGCGTCAGCCTCGGCCCCGTCGTCCGCTTCCGGGTCCATCGCGTCGAAAGGTTCCTCGGCGGCAATGACCTGCATCTCCGTTCCTGACAGACGCTCAGCCGCAAGGCTGCCGTAGTAGGTATAGGGGCCATGGGCGAGGACCCTCTGATAGGAGCGGATTGCCTTGGAGCGTTCGCCCCGACGGTCAGCGGACCTTCCCTTCCAGTAGAGCGCCTGATTCACCAGGAACGAGCGCGGGTACCGGCTGACCAGCTCCTGGAGCGATTCTTCCGCTTTTGAGAATTCACCTGCGCTGTAATGGATCCACCCCATCCACCACAGCGCGCTGTCTGCAAAGGAGCTCTCCGGATAGTCCGTGATCAGACGGCGGTAATACTTGATCGCCTGTTTGGCGTCGCCGCCGTCGCGCTGCACATTTCCGGCGAAGTAGAGCGCATCGTCGGCCCAGTCGCTTTCCGGGTACCGGCTGACGATTTTCAGATAGGTCTCCACGGCCTCCTCGCGCATGCCGAGCCGACTGTAGCATTTCCCGAGCCAATGAAGCGCTTCGGCGCACCGACAATCCGGCAATCCTGCCTTGATCAGTTTTTCCAGGACCGACGCCGCCTCGGGACGCTTGCCGAGATAATAGAGCGAGACCCCGCTTCTAAGAAGCATGTCCGCCCTGTCGGGATGAGCGGGGTCCGCATCGAGGGCTTTGGAAAAGGACTGGTGCGCCTGATCGTAGAATGCGAGACGGTAGCAGTTCTTCCCCCGTTCATACCATTCCGCAGCGGTCGGCGGCGGAACGGTTACGCCGCGTTTCCGGAGATCGGTCAGCAACCTCTCCACCTCTCCATCCCGGTCCGGCGATGGATAACGCACCTGCACTTCCTGGTAGGCAAGCGCCGCACCCGGAAGATCCCCTGCGCCGGTCCGCGCCATTCCGAGGCCGATGCCGGCATCAGGCGCCTGATCGGACCTGCCGTATTCCCGCAACAGCTGCTCGAAAGAGACGGCGCCAGGGCCGG
>JAKAHZ010000205.1 GCA_021814615.1 Nitrospirota bacterium
GATCTCAAGGGCCTCGGTGCGATGAAATTCTGACGAGGTCCGAGGACAGGGGGAACCGTGGCCGATGAAATCGTTATTCTTATCACTACCTCTTCGGAAGCAGAAGCGCAGCGGATCGGCCGGGCATTGGTCGAGGAACACCTGGTCGCCTGTGCCAACATCATTCCCGCAATCAAGTCCATCTTCTTTTGGGAGGGCAAAACCCAGGAAACTGCCGAGTCGCTCATGGTATGCAAAAGCAGGTCAGCCCTCATGGACCGAATCACGAGCAGGGTCCGGGAAATGCATTCCTATACTGTTCCTGAGATCATTGCAATTCCCATCGAGGGAGGCCTTCCGGAGTACCTTGCCTGGGTCCGCGATACTGCGAAAGGGGCCTGAGCTACCCCTGGCCGGGAATATGTTCGTAAAATATTATGTTGCACAAAGTATCCGTTTGGCATAGACAGGCGCTTAACAAGCGCTGCCACTGAGCAAAGAGATATTCCTTTCGTTTCAATATCTAGATTTCCCTTTAAAATCGCTACTATATATAGTGTCTCGTACATAAGTGAGCGGAAAGAAAGCCTTGACAATGCTCTAATCTCTATGCTAGTGTTATGCGGTCTCTTGGTGCGTCCATTTACGTCGGAGGACTGATGAAGTCGAGCAGGGCACGAAATCCCAAGAAAAAAGAATATTTTACCGTAATGATCGTGCCCGGCCCGAACTCCCGCGTTCGTACGATCAGCATTTCCAAGTCAGCCATCAAGTCAGCTCTTCTTTCCATCCTCGGCGTCGTTATTCTTTCTTTTTATCTTGTCTACGAATACCATGATGTGAAGGGCAAGGTGTGGGAATTGCAGTCCCTCCGCGAGGAACTGAGCCAGCAGAAAGCCCAGGTCCAGAATTTCGCCCTGAATCTCCTGGACTACAAGCGCCAGATGTTCCTGCTCCGCGATTTGGACACCAAGCTCCGAAGGGCGGTGAGTCTGGGTCCCCGGGACAAGGCGCAGCAGGTGCTGGGCATCGGAGGACCGGATGAACTGGGCCTCCAGAACGTGACGGCCCTGGGAGAAAAGAAGCAGGCGGAAGCGCTCAAGGAGATGAGCGAGGAACTGACCCAGCTGAAAGGGGCTGCGTCCCGCCAGGAGGCAAGCCTCCAGATGCTGATCGAGTATTTCGAGGACAAGCGTTCGCTGCTTGCTTCGACGCCGTCGATCTGGCCGGTACGCGGTTGGGTCACGTCGCGGTTCGGCACCCGGACCTCCCCGTTCAGCGGGATCCTGAAATTCCACGAAGGCATGGACATCGCCGCCCAGACCGGCACGCCGGTCGTCGCTGCCGCGGACGGTGTGGTGGTCAAGGCCGGATTCAGCACCGGCTACGGCAATATGGTGGAGATCCATCACGGTTACCGTATTCGAACGCTCTATGCCCATAATTCCCGGCTCAATGTGAAAGCGGGCCAGCGGGTGCACCGTGGCGATGTGATCGCCTATGCCGGCGATTCCGGCTCGAGCACCGGTCCGCATCTGCATTATGAGGTTAAAGTGAACGGATTGCCGGTCAATCCGGCAAAGTACCTGAACTGAGGGCAGTGACAGTTTTGCCGGTTACCCCTCCAGGTCGTTCCTCGTACGGACAATCACCTTCATGTTGATGTTCACAGCTGTGATCGGGACACGAGCCGGGGGAAACGGCACGTGCCTGATCAATTCTGCATCCGCTCCAACAGGCTGTGCTGGGGGGCAGTGACAGCCGGAGCGGAACAATGCGCAAGGAGGGAGCGGGTATTATGTCCAACGGGAAAGTGAAGTGGTTCAACGAGGCAAAGGGGTACGGTTTCATCGAGCCTGATGGCGGCGGACGGGATGTTTTCGTGCATTATTCGGCCATCCAGGGAGAGGGATTCAAGACCCTTTCCGAAGGCCAGCCGGTTACCTTCGACATTGTCCAGGGGGAAAAGGGACCCCAGGCAGCGAACGTTTCCAAGGCAAGCTAACAAGCCCTCGAGCGAGCATGGCTCCGCTGCTGTTCAGAGGCAGCCAGCCGACCCCGGGCGAAGAACAGCATTTCAGAACCTCGAAGATTCCCCCTCTTCGAGGTTTTTTATTTGTGCGTTCCTTCCCGTTGTCGATCGTCGCCTTGCTGACACGGATCGCCCGCGAAAAGACGTGAACGGAATAGTACTCGCGGAGGCGCGCCTAAGATTGCGGTGGTGAAAGGGAATGCTGAGAATTTTATAAAGGATTTGCGCTTCGGGTGTGAGGATGAAAGGATCCCGGGCGGGGAGTGCCCGCCCGGGAGAACAAACGCTAGAAGCGGACTTCGAAGGCGAGGTAGATGTCCTTGGCTTCTTCGAGAGGCGAGAACATCTGCGTGCCCGAGGGATCCATGGTGTTCAGATCGGAGATCTTCTTCGGAGCGCCGATCCAGGAATTGCTGCCCGTGTAGTCGAACTTGTACAGCTGGTAGCCGAGGCGCACGAAGGCCTGGCCTTTTTTCATGAGTTTCTTGTTCGGCAGTTCCTGGATCACGTAAATCTCGTACACCTTGCCGCGCGTGCCGAGCTTGCTCGTCCACATGTCGTCGCCAGCCGGGACAAAGCCCATCCAGTACTTGGAACCCTGGTTGTATTCGGCGCCGATCTTGGTGCCCGTGGAGGTGATGTCGTACCGTCCGCCGATGTAAATCGCCGTGCCCGTGCGGCTTTCCTGGCACTGGCCGCCGGGCGTCGTGGGATCGCAGTCATCGTACAGAAGGCCGAAGCCGCCGTTCATGACCGGTCCGCCGTTGACGCTGAAAAAGGGCAGGGAAAAGAGGTTGTCGTTCGGCTTGGTCTTGCTCTGAGCCGCCGAGAAGAAGAGGTTCAGGTTCTCAAGCTTGCTGGTTACGACGCCGCCGATCCACTCGATATCGCCCAGGTTTGCCGACACCGGCGTGTTCACCGTGACGAAGTTGCCGCCGCCCATGTCGACGCGGGAGTTCATGCCGTCGCCGGGAGCATTGAAGATGTTCCAGCCCTTCTGCCACTGCAGTTCCACATGGAGCTTCTCGGTGTCATAAGCGGCGACGTTCACGCCGAGGAAGTCCGTGTCCTTGATCGGGTTCGTGTTCGACGACGAGTTGAAACCGCTGTCGAAACCTTTGCCGTAGCACAGCT
>JAKAHZ010000090.1 GCA_021814615.1 Nitrospirota bacterium
GCTTGACGATGTCCCCTTCGCGGATCCGGGAATCGTCGCCCATGAGCACGGCGCCGACGCTCTCCTCTTCGAGGTTCAGGGCCATGCCCATGACGTTGCCGGGGAACTCGAGAAGCTCGCCGGACATGACGTTGTCGAGTCCGTAGATCTTGGCGATACCGTCGCCGACCGTGATCACGGTGCCGACCTCGGCGACCTCGACGCTCTTCTCGAAGTCCGTGATCTTCTTTTTGATGATCTCGCTGATTTCCTGTGCCTTGATCTGCATCGATTACTCCTTTGGAGTCAGGAGTGAGCGTCCGGAATCCAGGAGGACTGCGAAAATCCCCTCTCGACTCCTGGCTTCTGACTCCTGTATTCTGTCCTTGTTTTACCTGACCAGCCGATCGCGCATCTTGTTCAGCTGGTTGCGGATGGTACCGTCGTAGACCACGCTGCCGACCTGGGCCCGGGCGCCGCCGATGACCGCCGGGTCGACCTTGGCGTCCACTTCAACCTGCTTGCCCGTTACCGCCTCGAGCTTTTTCTTGATATCGGCGAGTTCGCCGGCGCCCATGGCAGCGGCAGTGGTGACCTGGGCGCGCGCGCGGTTTTCGCGGTCGGCCAGCAGCCCTTCGAACGCCTGCTGGACATCCCGGAAATACCGGATCCGGCCGGTTTCGGCGAGGTGCTCGATGAAGCGCGTCGTGGTCTTCTGCATGCCGAGTTTCGCGGCAAGCTCGCCGATGACCTTCTTCTTGGCCTCCGGCGTGAACGCCGGGCTGGCAAAGAGCTTCTGCAGCTGCTCCTGGCCATCTACGGCAGCCGCGAATGAGGAAAGGTCCGTGCGGGTCTTCTCCACCAGGTTCTTCTCCTGGCTCAGCTCGACGAGGGCCTTGGCGTACCTCTTGGCAACAATGGTGATCAACGCCGGCCTCCCACGTTCGCGATATAATCCTTCACGATCCGCTCATGATCCTGCTTGCCGATCGACGATTTGATCTTCCCTTCGGCGAGATCGACGGCCAGGCCGGCTGCCTCGACGGCGAGGTCGGCTTTCGCCTTCGCCACCTCGATCTCCATGGCGGATTTGACCTGCTCCTGGATCTCCTTGCTCATCCGCTTGCCTTCCTCGACGAGCGCCGCCTTGTCCTTTTCTCCCCGCGCCTGCGCGTCGGCGATCAAGGCCTTGGTCTCGCTCTCGAGATCACGGATCTTCCGCTCCATCTCCGCCAGGGCGGCGACCGCCTGGTCGCGGGCCTCTTTGGATCCCTTCATGGCCTTTTCGATTTCCAGCGAGCGGTTCTTGAAGAAATCCACGGCGGGTTTGCGCATGAAGTACACGATCACGCCGGCGATGATAAGAAAGTTGACGAGGCGGGGAAGCCAGTCGCCCACGAAGGTGATCTGCTCTTCATGTCCGCCGCCCTCGGACGCGAAGGCCATCGGAACGATCACCAGGAGGGTGAGGAGATTAGCGATTGAAAGGAATGAAGTGCGCTTGGTCATGGGTCTTCTTCTGTCTTCCGGTTTCTGGATTCTGAATCCGTACACCTTATACAGCCCTGCCCAGGAGCGTCGTGGCGATATCCTTGGCCAGTTTGTCCGCTTCCGACCGGAGGTCGGCTTTGGCCGCCTGGGCAGCCTGGGAGATCTCCGCCCGGGCCTTGTCGAGCGCTTCGCTCGCCTTGGTGCGCTCCGCGGAGATCATGTCGCGCTGCGCGTCCAGCCCCTGCTGATACAGGGTATTGTAGGAGGCGGCCGCCTTCTGCTTCGATTCGGCCAGTGAGGTGTTATATTGTTCCTGAAGGATCTGCACCTTCTCCTGGGCGGCCTTGGCATCGGTGTACGCGCCGATAATGCCCTGCTGCCGCTCGCGCATGATCTCGCGCACCGGCTTGAAGAGGATGAAATTGAGCGCCACAAGAAGAACGATGAAGTTGGCGAGCTGGATGAAGAGTGAAATGTTAATGTCAACCATGGGCTTTAGTCCGCCTCGCGTGAAAAGAAGAAACACTGGTGCCCTGTGAAGCGTGAGAAAATTATCATACCAGCCGCCTAAAAGTCAAGAATTTTGCCTATTAATAATATAAATGAGCGGCGGGGTTTTGATTATACTGGCTGCGGGAAGAATCGTTACAACACTGTTTCAGCCGCGCCGCTCTTCGGCATTCAGATTCTTACCTTGACTTCGGAAAGACGAGTTGTTATGTTGAACGCCCTGCGGCCCGGCGATTTTTCCGGAGCCGCGCAACAGCCATGAACGACGAAATCAGCAAACGGCGGACCTTCGCCATCATCAGCCACCCCGACGCGGGCAAGACCACGCTGACCGAGAAGCTCCTGCTCTTCGGCGGCGCGATCCAGACCGCCGGCGCCGTGAAGTCCAACAAGATCCGGAAGAGCACGTCTTCGGACTTCATGGACATCGAACGACAGCGCGGCATTTCCGTGGCCACCTCGGTCATGGGGTTCGACTACAACGGCCTCAAGATCAACCTGCTCGACACGCCGGGCCACAAGGACTTCGCCGAGGACACCTACCGGACGCTCACGGCCGTGGACAGCGTGATCCTGGTCGTGGACTGCGTCAAGGGTGTGGAGGAGCAGACCGAGAAACTGATGCAGGTCTGCCGCATGCGGAGCACGCCGGTCATCATTTTTATCAACAAGCTCGACCGCGAAGGAAGAGATCCCTTCGAACTTCTCGATGAGCTTGAGTCAAAGCTCTCTCTCAAGGTGCGGCCGCTTTCCTGGCCTATCGGCATGGGATCGTCGTTCAAGGGCGTTTACAACCTCCATACCAAAAGCCTCTACCTCTTCCGGCCCGGCGGCGTGACCGTTGCCGAGGATGTGCTGGCCATCAAAGGGCTCGACGATCCGGTGCTGGACGAGCAGCTCGTCGAAGCAGCGGCCAGGCTCCGGGAGGACGTGGAACTGATCGAGACCGCAGGCCAGCCCTTCAGCGTGGAGCACTACCGCGCCGGCGACCTGGCGCCGGTCTTCTTCGGCAGCGCGGTGAACAATTTCGGCGTCAAGGAGCTCCTGGAGACCTTCACGGAGATCGCCCCGGCCCCGGGCAGCCGGCCGACCGACGTGCGGATCGTGTCGCCCGAGGAAAAGAACTTCTCCGGATTCGTGTTCAAGATCCACGCGAACCTGGACCCCCGCCACCGGGACCGCATCGCCTTCCTCCGCATCTGCTCGGGCAGGTTCGAGCGAAACGCCATGTACCATCATGTGCGCCTGGACAAGAACATCCGCTTCTCCAGCCCTGCCTCCTTCCTGGGCCAGCGCAAGAGCATTATCGATGAAGCCTTTCCCGGCGACGTGATCGGCCTCTACGACACGGGAAATTTCAAGATCGGCGACACCCTGACCGAGGGCGAAGTGTTGCAGTTCCAGGGAATCCCCAGCTTCTCGCCGGAGATCTTCAAGGAGCTCGTGAACCTCGATCCTTCCAAGTCCAAGCAGCTTGCCAAGGGGATCGAACAGCTCACCGACGAGGGCGTTGCGCAGCTCTTCACGCAGCAGCAGGGAAACCGGAAGATCGTCGGCACCGTGGGCGAGCTGCAGTTCGACGTGATCCAGTACCGGCTCGAACACGAGTACAACGCAAAGTGCCGCTTCCATCGCATGGATGTGCACAAGGCCTGCTGGGTCACCTGCGACGATCCCAAGGCGCTCGAGGATTTCTGCCGCTACCGTGCCGAGCGCATCATGACCGACAAGGACGGCAATCTCGTCTACATGGCCGAATCATCCTGGATCATCAAAAGCCTGCAGGACGATTATCCGGCAATCCGCTTCCACGACACCTCGGAATTCAAACGTCAAATGCAGTCGGAGAACTGATCCGCCTTCCGACACGCATCCGCCCCGCACTCTCTCTGCGGCCTGAAGAGCAGGACCACGGACTACCTTTTTTCAAGCTCCTATCGTTGCAAAAAATCGACGAAAATATATAGAAATTCTTTCATTTCTCTCCAAAATTTCCCCTACAACCAGAGTCGTAAAGCCATTTACCCTCGGACCATGATGAACAGGTCATTCTGAACCTGCACAAGAAATGGCCTGACTCTCTTCGTTTCTAACGCATTGATTTCGTGAATTATGCCTCGAAAACAGGATGGCACAAGCCTTGCTTTTAGGAAAACGTCTCTACAACATCGACTGTTTTCATCATCATGGAGGAGGACAACATGGCCGAGGAAATGGTGCTTGAACAGGAAGTTTCGTTCGACACGCTCTGGAATGGCAACGGCAAGCGACAAGAGCGTGAAGAGAAAGTATCGGAGAAGGATGACAATACAGCAGGCCTGGACGCGCTGAAATATTATCTTAAAGAAATCCGCAAATACCCTCTGCTGACGTTCGAAGAGGAGCAGGCGCTCGCCAAGCGGATCCTCAAGAAGGACGAAGGAGCGCGGCGGCAGATGATCGAATCGAACCTCCGGCTGGTCATCGCAATCGGCAAGCGGTACATCAACCGCGGCCTTCCCTTCTCGGACATCATCGAGGAGGGAAATATCGGTCTCATGCGCGCTGTGGAGAAATTCGACCATAAGCGCGGATTTAAATTCAGCACCTACGCTTCCTGGTGGATCCGCCAGGCCGTCGAACGGGCCATCGCCTGCCAGGTGCGCATCGTCCGGCTGCCGATCCACGTGGGCGAGTTCGCGAGCACCTATACGCGCGCCGTCCGCAAGCTGACTCAGACCCTGGGCCGCGAACCATCGGCACAGGAGGTCGCCAAGGCGCTGAAAACCTCTGTGGCAAAAGTGCGGAGCATCGCCCAGGTCGTCCGGGAGACGCTCTCCCTGGACAACTACATCGGCGCCGTGGAAGAAGACACGCTGCAGGATTATATTGAGGACGTGGAAGCGCCGGCGCCGGATGAGAACATCGACGAGCAGCTGCGCAAAAAGCGGATCCAGGAATGGCTGTCCGAGCTGTCGGAAGGAGAGCGAAGCATCCTGATCCGCCGCTTCGGCCTTGACGGCAAGGAGACCCAGACCCTGGACAGCATCGGCAAGAGCCTGGGCATAACCCGCGAGCGGGTGCGCCAGATTGAAGGCGTCGCCATCGGCAAGCTGAAAGAGATGATGGATGCGCGCTCCCTCACTGCCGAGGACATTTTCGCATAAAAGCCTACCCCCGAGCCGGCGCGCCCGTGTGTATACTCGGGCCGCCGGTCTCCCCCTCTTCGTGCCGATTCTTCCCTTTGCCCTAGGACACCCGCATGATCTGAGGAACAATCTTCACTGAGATCAAAACCTTACTTGCCACAGAGAGAGCACAGAGGACACAGAGAAAGTTTTAGTGTTTCTGAATTAGCCTCGGATGTTAATCTCGTAGTGCTTTAAAATTTTCCTGCCTTCCTCTGCGACCTCTGCGGTTAATCCTGTTTTTGGTTCTCGCAGGCATGGTTTTGATCCAGCGGCAGGACGTAAAAAAAGGACCGGACCCTCAAAAGGAGTAAAAGGGGTCCGGCCCTGGGAGGCGAGTCGGGAGATTGGGGGGGATCAACATCCCGTCTCTAGGGGTAGTATCTCCTGCAGCGCAGGAAACACGATGAAGTCTCGTTGCAACGTTTTTTCGCGATCCACGCCGGGCTCCCGCTTTCCCTGCAGCCGGGAACGCTGACCGCGCCCGGCGTATCAGCGCAGCAGCTGGCTCAGGAGCTCCAGGCTCCACGGCGGCCTCGACGGTTCGCCGTACCTGCCGCTGAAGATAACCGCCGTGGCATTGATGTAATACCGCATCCCCGTCGGCGGTCTTCCGTCCTCGTACACATACCCCAGATGGGCGTCGCAGCGGCTGCAGAGCACCTCGCTCCGCACGATGAACCGGTGCACATCGACGCGCGTGGCAATCCGGTCCGGGGCGATCGGCTGCCGGAATGTGGGCCACCACTCAGGCTCGCTGAACTTGTCGCGCGAGCTGAAGAGCGGGGCGTTGCAGCACACACAGCGGAACACGCCGTCTCCGATGATCTTCCGGCGCCCGTCCGCATGGGCCGGCTCCGCGCCCTTCTGCCGCGTGACGCGGTACTGCTCCGGCGTCAGGATCCTTCGCCATTCGGCGTCGGTCTTCGTGATCTTGTCCAGCATTGCCGCCTCGTCGTCAGGCCGTCAGCGCGAGCTCCCGCTCCACCACCGCGTCGCCGAATTCCATCGTCACATCGTTGAACCGCTCGCGCCTCGTCTCGTTCCCGCTCCGGTCGCGGTAGACCAGTTCGTCCGTCTCCAGGTCGTATTCCGGCAGCGACGGGTCCTGCCACCGGGAGAGAAAGTACTGGTACAGCGGATTATAGAGACTTCCGGGATCGTGATCATGCTTGAACACGAACTCGGGAAGATCGTCGACATGCAGACCCGTGTGATAGTGGCGGAGACAGGCGTAATCCCCCAGAATGGCAAGCTTGAACAGCGGCATGTCCTGATAGAGCTTGAGCCGGACATTCTTCTGCGCCGCCTTGAGCCCCTTCAGGAAATCGATGCTCCTGATGATCTGCTCGCGGAAACTTTCGGGCGAGACGTCGGGATCGGGAATGCTCTTTGCCCTGCTGATCGCTCCTTCCTTCAGCGGATCCAGCAACATGATCCGCGCCTGGCGGCTGTTCTGGAGCGCCTGATGCAGATCGCCGGCCGGATCGACAAAGGTGCGATACCCCGTGGAACCGATGACCATCACGTCCCTGCCGAAGCCGGTCCGTTCCTTGAGCTCCTTCACGCGCTTGCGGCTGAAGAACCCTCGCGCGTTCGCGACAAGGTTCAACCCCGCGCTTTCCGCCATGCTCGCGAACTTCCGGTCCTTCCAGGCCCGGGCAATATGGTTCACCAGGAGCACCAGCAGCACCGCAATGGCGATCTCCACGATCACCATGAAGATCTGTTCGTTCTCCGCGAAGGCCCAGAGCGCCGACACCTTGCGGGTGATATAGCGGAGCGTCACCGGCAGGGAAACGGCGATGCCGGCGGACAGCAGGATCACGACGATATGGTAAACAAGGTGGCCGACGTTTTTCATGCGGCCTTTCCTCGCAGCCCACATGCGGTATCTCAGCATAGGCCAAGGAGCTCCTCTCCCTCGACCCGTTCCCGGGCCTTGACCGTGGCGATCTTCCTGATGCCTGTTTTGACGCGGCAGTTCTGGCATTCGTAAGCAAGATCGAAGACCTTGTACGAGCAGCAATTGCACAGGCTCATGAGCATTTCAAGCTTGTTCAGCACGATCCACTGCTCAATCTCTTTAATCATATTGTCCCTGCTCGGGAAAAAGCTGATGCTCATCGCGCCGCCCTCCTGTCTTTGTCGTTTGCTCTCGATCGTACTAAAGCAAGCGACGTGCCAGAACCGCAGGAAATCGCATAACCTTTTGATTGTCTGTGGAATAATTCTCGCGATCAGGCCCGGCCAGACGCTCCTGCTTTTCGAGAACGTCTCCCTTTTCCTGCAGTGGAAGTGAAATGAGCGCGGTCGAATCGGATTAGGCTTGGAAAAACCGTGGGTTAGGCGTTGTAGGGAAAAGCATGCAGGAAGCCACTGGGCCCTGTATGAAAAGAGGACAATATCGTTAACGCAAGACGCTGGTACGCATTTCCTGTCACCGCATACGGCACGTCTTATCAACGATCGAATGCGCTTCGGTTCTGCTCATCTCATCGGTCTGGTAATAGATATATTCATCCACCATGTCGCACAATTCTTTGCGCGGAATTTCCGGGTCCAACGTAAGAACCTCAGCCTCGAAAATCTTCGCAGCTTCCGGCGCAGTCTCTTTTCTCTCGATCCTGTTCATACGTCCCCTCCTCCCATGAGTCAAAAAAGCCTTATCTTGTCCTAATTATAGCAAAGTGGTCAAGGGAGCAAAGTGTCAGGAGGGTGTCAATACGGATGTTAGTGTGGCCAAAAACCAACTACGAGATTGCTTCGTCGCGAAGAACGCTCCTCGCAATGACAAAGTGAGCGTAACTTATATTACTGCGTGCGCAAGTTCAGTCTCGCAATGTCAGTGCAGGACAGTTTATGAAGATAGGGGAAGGAGCTTTGCGCGGGCGCTTGGCTGGTCCAGGTCGAGAAGAAGGTTATTTCTTGAAATCTGCGGGGTTCAGGTCGTACTTCTTCAGCAGGTTGTAGAAATCAGCGCGGTACTTGCCGGCCATCTCAGCGGCATTGGTCACGTTGCCCTTGGTGAGCTTGAGCAGGTTCATGATGTAGCCCTTTTCGAAGGCTTCCTTCGCCTCTTTGAGGGGCTTGAGCTGCGTGCCGACTGCGTCCCCGCCTCCCCGCTGCGGGAAGATGAGGTCCTCGGAGAGCACATCGTCAAGCGTCATGGCCACGGCGTACTCGATCACGTTCTCCAGTTCCCGCACATTGCCCGGCCAGTCGTGCAGCATCAGCCGCTGCAAAGCCCGCGGCGAGAGCCCCTTTACCTGCTTCTTCATCTGCGTGCCCGCTTTTTTCAGGAAATGGTCCACCAAGAGCGGGATGTCCTCCTTGCGGTCGCGCAGCGGCGGCAGGAGAACGGGGATCACGTGGATCCGGTAATAGAGGTCCTCGCGGAAGGCGCCCTGCTCCACCTGCTTCTGCAGGTCCTTGTTCGTGGCCACGATCACGCGCACGTCCACGTCCTGCGGCCGCTCGCCGCCCACGGCGTAGAACTGCCGTTCCTGGAGCACGCGCAGAAGCTTGGCCTGGAGCGACAGGGGCATGTCGCCGATCTCGTCCAGGAAGATCGTGCCTTCGTTGGCCTGGAGAAAGAGGCCCCGCGAGGTCCTGACCGCGCCGGTGAAAGCGCCCTTTTCGTGACCGAAAAGCTCGCTCTCGAGCAGGTTCTCGGGCAGGGCCGCGCAGTTGATCGCCACGAAGGGCTTCTCGCTCCTGCTGCTCGCCACATGGATCGCCCGGGCGATCAGCTCCTTGCCCGTGCCGCTCTCGCCGTGGATGAAGACCGTGGAGTCGGTCTTGGCGATCCGGGAGACCACCTCGAGCACGCGCTGCATGGCTTCACTGCGGGCGATGATGTTCTGGAAGTCATAGCGCTCCGCGACGAGCCCCCGGAGCCGGCTCACTTCCGACGTGAGCCGCCGCGTTTCGAGCGCCCGCTCCACGTGCAGGATCAGTTCCCGCGCATCGAAGGGTTTGGTCAGGTAGGTCGCGGCGCCGCGGCGCATGGCGTCCACGGCGCTCTCGATGCTGCCGTGGGCCGTCAGGATGATGACCGGCATGTCCGGCGAGAGGAGATGCAGCTCCTCCATGAGCGTGATGCCGTCGGAGCTCGCCAGCTGGAGATCAACGATCGCCAGGTCGAAGGCCGTCGCCTGCGCCGCCGCCTTGGCATCCTCCCCGCGGAGCGCCGTGGTGACGGCATAGCCCGAGGATTCGAGGCGCATGGCCAGAAGTTCGAGCAGATTGCGGTCGTCGTCGACGACGAGCAGTTTCCCTGAGGGCATGGTTATTTGCCTGTCCCTTTCTTCATCATCTCCTCAAGCTCCAGGTCGACCTGCTTGGTCTTCTCGAAGGCTTCCAGCACCCCGGCCCAGACCCGCGCTTCTTCGGCGAGGGGGCTCTTGGGATAGTCCCGCACCAGGCGGTTGAAGAGGCTCCGCGACTTCCGGTAATCCTTCTTCGCATTCCCGCCGTGGGCATAGAGAAGGCCGAGGTCGAAGAGCGCGCCGTCGCCCACGGGCGGAGCCGGCTCGCGGTCCAGGAGTTCCTGGGTCGCGCGGATGGCCTCGTCGAAATCGCCCTTGTCCACCAGTTTTTTCACGCGCTGGAGATGCGGGAATCGCACATCCTCCTTGCACGGAGGGCATTGCGGGCAGGGCGCCTCCTGGACGATGGGAACGCAGGCCGACAGGAGGAACGCTATGCCGGCAATGCAAAGAAGAACGTACAGCCCCGCCCCTGTTCGCTTTCCACCCACACTCTGCCTCCATGATCCTGCACAATGAGTTTGACGATCGCCAGCCCGAGTCCCGAGCCCGGGACCGCGCGCGACCGGTCCACCGTCGCCTGCCGGAACTTGTCGAAGATCGCCTCCTGCTGTTCCTTCGGGATGCCGGGACCCGTATCGGCCACCGACACCGTGATGCCGTCGCCGTTTTTCTTCGCGGCAATGCGCACCGAACCGCCGGCGGGCGTGAACTTGAGCGCGTTTCCCACGAGGTTCCTGAGCACCTGCAGGATCCGCTCGGGATCCATGGTGATCGCCGGAAGGTCGGGAATGTCCCGGTCGATCCGGATCTTCTTCGCCTCCGCAAGCGGGACGACCTCGCCCACGGCGCGCGACACGAGCGCCGCCACGTTCCCCGCGGTGAAATGGTAGCTCAGCATGCCGGCTTCGAGCTTGGACAGGTCGAGGAGGGAGCTTACGAGCCCGATCAGCCGGTCGCTCTCCTCGGCGATGATGGTGAGGATGCGCTTCTGGCGGTCCGCAACCTCCCCTGCCGTGCCTTCGCGCAGGAGGTTCGTGCCCTCGCGGATCGAGGTGAGCGGCGTCCTGAGCTCATGGGACATGAGCGCATAGAAGTCGGCCTTCAGCCGGTCGACCTCCTTGAGTTTGGCGCTCATGTAGTTCACGGACTGCGCGAGCGCGCCGATCTCGGGCGGCGATGCGAGCGTGAGGTCCGTCTCGTAGACGCCGCTGCCGATCTCCGCCGTGCGCTTCCGGATCCGCGTCAGCGGCACGGTGATGCTCCGCGTGATGAGGAGGGCGATCACGATCCCCACGACGAGCGACACCGCCGTCACCGTCATGGCGACGTCGCTGGCGCTGGCGCCCGCCTCGTTCAGTCTGCGGATCTTGTAGATCACGTTCCGCTGGACGAGGGAGCGCAGCTTCTGAAGCTCTTCAAAGAGCGCGGCGGTTTCGTTTTCCTTGCTCTCGCGGTAGGACGAGATGTTGTAGGGCCTGCCGGACCGAAGCGCCGTCACTTCCTCGGCGAAGAGCGCCTGGTAGCGGCGGTGGTGCGCGGCGAGACGGGCCAGCACCTCGCGGAGGTCCTGCACGTCCGCCAGCGAGACGGTCTGCTCGAGATCCCGCTCGAAATCGCGCCGGGCGGCATGGAAGCCCTCGAGCAGGGCCGCGTCGCGCATGATGACATACTTCTTTTCATAGCGCGTCTCGGACAGGAGATCGTCGGTCAGGCTTTTATGCAGGTCCAGGACGGAGTTGTCCACGAGGATAATGGAATGCGTCACATCCCGCACCCGTCCCAGCTGCACGATGGTATAGGCGCTCATGCTCGTCGCCAGGACGAGAAGGAATAAATAGCCCATCATGAGCCGGGAAAAAATGCTCAGTCGCATAGTGTGTTCAGGATCAGGGACAGCCAAACCGCCGGCCGTCAACGCTGTTTGTCACCGGGATGTCGGAAGCGCTGATCGTCTTCTCTGAGTATAACCCGCCTGCGGCCCCCCTGCCGGGACCGGGCGCCACAAAAAACTTGGTTTGGATTTTGGATATACTACACCGGAAGGGTCCTGAATTCCTAACAGATTTTGGCGGGAGGCGGCTGGAAATCACGGCTCGGCGAAGCGGCCCGAGAACAAAAAGGCTGCGAACAGGCATGAGCCCGTCGCAGCCTTTCCCTGCGCCTGTAATGCCGGAATGCGGCTACTTCACCGGCTTGGTATGACAGCGGAAGCAGTCGTCCAGCGGGAACGCCACGCTGGAGTGGCATACGCCGCAGAACTTCCGGTTCTTGATCTCGTTCATGGAATACTGCTGCGATCCCCGCTTGCCGCCCTTGAAGATCTCGGGATGGCAGACCTCGCAGCCGTTCCAGATCAGGTGCTTCCGGTGCGAGAAGAGGATCTCGCCCTTGTCGGCGGACTTGGGCTGGATGGTGAAATCCTTCTGCACCGGCTGGGCCGGCTTCTTGATCGAGACGCCTTCGATATAGTCGGTCAGCTGGATCTGGCCGCCCTCGGCGGCCTTTTCCCAGTTCACACCGTTCCCGAACTGGTCCTTGGGGAACTTGGCCGTGTAGGTCGCGAAATCGTAGTCCTGCTTCACGTGCTTGCCCTGGGAATGGCATTTCTCGCAGCGCTTGTCGTTCTTGTCCGTGCCGCAGGCGGCGAAGACCTTCTTCCCGGCGGATTCCATCTTCCCGTTGTGGCAGACGCCGCAGTAGAGCCCCTTGGCGTTGTCCGCGGCGCGGATCCCCGTGCCGTCGGCCTTGAGGCTGAAACCGATGTCCACGTGGCAGAGGCGGCAGGAGTATTTGGCCCGGTGGAACCAGTGCTCGAAGACCACCGGCGCCATCCCTTCCTTCGCGGAGAACGCGTTGATGACCACGTTGCCGTACTCAGCCGGCGATTTTGTCTCGGCGCCCACGATCGCCACGAACGCACCCGTAACGAGAACGACTGCCATCAGCACGAGCAGTGACCTTTTCATATGCCTCCCTTGATATTCGTCCCGGCACCGCGCCGGATAAATTAGGGGAATATATAACACAGATCGGTGGAAAAGAAAAGCGTCACGACGCGGTATCCCCTATTTTTTCCCGCCATGCCAGACTGCCCGAGATTTGACCGGCTGTTCCTCGGCCGAAACCCGGGCCAGCAGTTCCTCGATGCGCGGCGTGCACCGTTCTCCCTTGCAGGACCCGCTGCCCGCGCCGGTCGCCTTCCGCAGCTCGTCCACGGTCCTCAGGCCCGCGCGGATATGCTTCAGGAACGCGCTCTTCCTGATGCCCTTGCAGATGCAGACCGGCTTCAGGCCATCGATGATCTCCTGTTCTTTCGTCATGGCCGTACTATACGGATGCCGGACGGACCTGTCAATTCCCGGATCAAAGGAGCTCTCGGATTTTTTCGTTAAATATGGTAATATTCGAAACTACATCACCATGGAGGAATCATGGGTCTCTTCGACGGCATCAGGACGCTCTTTCAATCATCGGAACAAACGCCGCCGGCAGTGAAACCGGGCAGGAACGAGCCCTGCTGGTGCGGCAGCGGCAAGAAATACAAGAAGTGCCACGAGCCGGGAGAAATGGCGAAGGCAGCCGAACGGGCCTGCTCGCTCAATTGCGGCCCCACCTGAAGCAAATAGACGAGCCGCGTGCCGGCTCCGAACCATTCCGAGATCCATCACCCCATACAGCTCGTACACCGGCTGATCGATCTGGTTGAAGAATGAATCAGGGTGCTGAAGCACGAATATTTATTTTTTCAGTAATGCATCGATCAACTGCTGACGGTCCATTTCAAGATAGGCGGCGACATCCCTGAGGATGCTATTCAATGTGCCGACCTTCAGGGGAGTATGACGGGGAATAGTGATGTGGTGTTCTGTCCCGTTGCGGAATGATGTCAGCCGGAGATGGCTGCCGACCTGGCGGGTGACCGCATAGCCGAATTGCCCGAGAAGGCGGGCCAGGGCTTCACCGCCAAGGTCGCGGGGAACTTTCATACGGCGAGCAGTTCCTCTTTCACGAGATGGAGCCGGATAACTTTCGGCCGATCCTTGTCTTCAAAGTGGCATACGACCGCGTCATGGACCATCGTCTTCAACTCATCGAAGGTATCCGCCTCGGTAAAAATGGAAAAACCCAATGCCCTCGCTTGATAGCCGCCCTCCGGCGCCTCTTCAACGGAAAATATGATCTCTTTTTCCATGTGCTTGATCTCCTGTAGCATCCTGCTTTGATCGTGGTCATGATAGCACAGCTTCCCGGGCAATGGCAAAAAAACCTCGCTTGATAAATCAAGCAAGGCCGGTACGCCAAGGCGTTATCTACTATACGGTGGATACTTCTTCCTGAGTGAGCCATGCGGCGTATTCCAGGGCCTGTTGGACGTCGGCGCGTTCCAGATCAGGGTAATCGGCCAAAACCTCGTCCACGGTCGCGCCATGGGCAATCTGGCCCATGATGACGGAAACCGGAATGCGCATTCCGCGAATGCAGGCCCGCCCCCCCATGATCTTAGGGTCGAAAGTTATTCTCTCGAACATATCCTGCACCTCCTCTTGCCGCCAAGAGACGTTCATCTTACCACACAAAATCTCAGCTTTGCACTATCGCCCTTGCTTCTTCATGAGAAACAACGCGTCCTTCTTCAGCGGCTTTCAGGCCGGCGGCGATCTTCTTCTTCACGTACAGTTCGTACATGATATCGTCCCAGGTTGCCGTGTCAGGCATCTTTTCAATCAGTTTCTTCGCTTCTTCTTTGACGAGGTTCATGGCTTCTTCTCCCGATAACTACTCCGCATCACATTGCTTGCCGCATTATATCACTTGGCAGCACCCTCAACAATCCTGATCTCCTCTTCCGTCAGGTTGTAGAGCTCGTACACCAGCTGATCGATCTGTTTGTCTCCGGCATCGATCTGGCGCGCTCATTTTTCTTATTTGTGATATAGTGGATTCTTTATTACCTCACCTCATAAACCCAGAGCACAATCCTCAATCTCAAGCGCCAATGAAAGAGCCAACGCATTTCGCAGCATAAATGAGCCATAATCTTTCGATAGACGAAGTAGATGCTCCGCAGCGCTCGGAGTCCACTCTCCTTCTGCAACGAGCAA
>JAKAHZ010000091.1 GCA_021814615.1 Nitrospirota bacterium
TATGGCCTATCGGCAGAAAATATTTCAAATCGATAAATTGCATTTGGGGCATTTTCTCTTTGCCTGATGCACAGTTAGAGCACATTAAGAAAGCAACGTTGGGACACTACTGCTTTTCCGTATGATTTTGCTCCGAAATAGTGTATAATGATTTTGTCAAGCAGCCCGGAGATGAGTAGATTCGGCGCAATACCGCATCCACCCTCCCGAGCACCACAGTCCCAGCCCTTACATCCGACAGGTTCTAATGTTCACGTCAAGGAGGACGCCATGCTGGAACGGTTATCTCCCGGGGACCCTATTGTTTCCTATTGCACGAAGTGCAAGCAGAGTATGGATCACGCCGTCGTGACCATGGAGGGGGCGGCCATCGGGAAGGTCCGGTGCCGCACCTGCGGCGGCAACCACAAGTACAGCGATCCTTCCAAGGCGCGGACCACGCGTACACGCAAAAAAGGCGTCGTACCGGCGGCCGTCCTGTGGCAGGCATGCCTGGCGCAGGCCCGGGGCAAGGAACATCTCTACACCGTCTCGGGCCGGTACCGGGTCGGCGACATCGTGCTGCACGACAAGTTTGGCAAGGGAGTGGTGCGGAAGCTCTCGCCGAACCGCTGCACTGTGCTGTTCGAGGATAAAGAGCGGCTCATGGCTTCGGCGAACTGATCCGAAAAAAACACATCGTACCACAAGCACAAGGCCCGATCATTGATCGGGCCTTTGTATTTTCCGCGATGCACGAAGCTTCTGACGATGGCGCCGGGGGACAGCAGCCTACCGGGCGGGACCGCTGACCGCAAGCATGCAGAATATCACCAGGTCGGCCGCGATGTGCGTGAGGAAGGGCGCGACGATCCCCTGCGACCGGCGGCGGATGTCCCCGAGCATCAGGCCGTATGCCGAAGCCAGGACGATGCCGATCGCTCCGCCGGGGATGCCGCGGATATGGAACAATCCGAAAACGACCGCTTGGAGGATCACCGAGATCCTTGCGGCTCCGAGAGCTTCGTCCAGTCCTTCCATCAGCACACCGCGGAACAGGGATTCTTCCATGGCCGCGTTCAGCAGGGCGAAGCCGATGCCCTCCAGGGGCAGGAGGACCGGATTCCAGCTCGGCAGGGACCGCAGGAAGTGTCGCAGGTCGGGCGTGATGATCAGGAACCAGGCCAGAAGCGCCGCACCGGACAGGAGCACGGTGATTCCCATGCGCAGCAGTACGGCCCTGTTGAAGGAGCCGCGCCGGAGCCAGGTCAGCGATTTCCGCAGCGTCGGGATGGAACCGACGAGAACGAAATAGCACGCCAGGGGCGGGAGGATCGCCGGCCAGAAGAACGCGCTCACCGTCATTCTCCAGATCGCAAGCAAAGAAACGAGCAGGGTTACGGATACTGCAGTCCGTTCGCGGAGAACCATCGCTGCTGCGAACAGGACAACGGTCATGACCGAGATGCTCAGTGCCGCCGGATGGGGCATGAGCGGGATGAACTGGATCACCCCGGAGAGCAGGACCGCCGAAACGACGATGGTCCTGCCGAACAAGCCGCCTGCCGCCGGCCGGATATTTTCTTCCTGCACCGATCGTTCCATGCCGCCCCCCTGTTCCGCTCCTCCGACTATAGCACACCTGGCAGGCTTTCCTGGAACGCTCTATTCCGTTGGCGCTTCGGACAGGGCATGGTATAATCCGTCCCCAGCATGCTGCTCTACGCCTCCACCATCTTTCTGAGCGCCTTCCTGCTCTTCCAGATCCAACCCATGATCGCGAAAATGATCCTGCCGTGGTTCGGCGGATCAGCCGCCGTCTGGATCACGGCCATGCTGTTCTTCCAGACAGCGCTGTTGGGAGGGTACGTCTATGCGCACTGGGCGGTGAAGAAGCTTTCTTCGCGGATGCAGACGGCGGTCCACGGAGCGCTGCTTCTGGCGAGCCTGCTCTTCCTGCCCGTTGCGCCGTCGCTGTCCTGGCGGCCGGAGGGAAGCGAGGAACCGGTGCTCCGGATTTTGGGACTCCTGTCCGTTTCGATCGGTCTGCCCTATTTCCTGCTTTCCTCCACCAGCCCGCTCATCCAGGCATGGTACAGCAGAAAGAAGCGGGAAGCGCTTCCCTACAGGCTCTTTGCTCTCTCGAATCTCGCATCGCTCCTGGGCCTCCTGGCCTATCCCTTTGCCGTCGAGCCGCTCACAACGCTGCGGCAGCAGTCGATGGGATGGTCCCTGGGCTATGCGGCCTTCGCTGTGCTCGCAGGGGCTGCCGCCGCGGCGTCGGGCAGGGGGGCCGGGACGGAACCGGTTGCCCCGGTATCGGAGGCTGCGGGCGGGCAGGGGGAGGCGCCGACGATGCGCGACCGGCTGTGGTGGCTTGCTCTCTCGGCCTGCGCATCTACGCTCCTTCTTGCCGTGACCAACCATCTGACGCAGAACGTGGCGTCCATTCCCTTTCTCTGGGTGTTGCCGCTCGGTCTCTATCTGCTCACCTTCATCCTGACCTTCGACTTCGAAGGCCTGTACAACCGGCGTGTTTTCGCCTGGCTGGTCTCCGCGGCGCTGGCCGCCATGTGCTTCGGCCTGACGCAGTGGAATTCCAAAACGCGGCTTCTGATCGTGATCCCTGTCTACGCGGCGGCGCTGTTCATCGTCTGCCTCTTCTGCCACGGGGAACTGGTGAAACGAAAACCTTCCGCGCGCTACCTGACCTCGTTCTATGTCATGCTCTCCGTCGGCGGCGCGCTGGGCGGCGTGCTGGTCGGCGTGGTCGCCCCGCGGATCCTGAAGGGGTATTTCGAACTGCCGGCCGCCATGGCCGCGGCGGCCGTCCTGCTGCTCCTGGTCCTGCAGTACCGGGCCTGGCGCTGGACGCTTGCGGTCGGCTGGGCCGCGGCAGTGATCGTCTTCTTCGCTGCGTGGCAGTATGTCACCGCCTACGCCGAGTCCGCGCGGGTCATGTCCCGGAATTTCTACGGCGTGCTGCGGGTGACGGAGGATGACGTGGCGACGGAGGACGAATCCCGCACCATGGTCCACGGCACGGTGATCCACGGCAGGCAGTTCATGGCGCCTGACCGGAGGCGCGAACAGATCTCCTACTACGGCCCCGATTCCGGCGTGGCTCTTGCCTTCCGGGAGTTCTCCTGCAGGCCGATGCGGACCGGCGTGATCGGGCTGGGCGCCGGATCGCTTGCCGCCTTTGCAAAGCCCGGCGACCTCGTCCGGTTCTTCGAGATCAACCCGCTCGTGGAACGGCTCGCGCGCAGCGAGTTCACCTATCTTGACGACTGCAGGGGAAGGGCGGAGGTGGCGCTGGGCGACGGGAGACTGTCGCTCGAGCGGGAACAGGGGGAGGCCTATGATCTGCTCGTGGTGGACGCCTTCTCGGGCGACGCCATACCTGCCCACCTGCTGACCACGGAAGCCCTGGAGGTCTATTTTCGCCGTCTCCGGCCCGGCGGCATCCTGGCGCTGCACATCACGAATACGCACCTGGACCTGGAACCGGTCGTTGCGGGCCTTGCCGCTGCGGGCAGGAAGGATGCCGTGATCATCAGGAATGACGAGGACGAGGACCGGGAGATCTACAGCGCGACCTGGGCGCTGCTGTCGTCCAAACCGCTCTCTCCCTCCCTCGTTCAGGCAGGCAGCAGGCCCCGTTCCCGCGCCGGTCTCCGGACCTGGACCGACGACTACAACAACCTGTTCCAGATCATGAAGTAGGAGCGAGGAATGAGCACCAGCCTCTTGACTTGTCCCGCCCACCTCTCTATAATTCAGCGGCTCTTGGGTCGGTTCCCCGGCCCCTCCGGCTTTCCAGAATGCGCAGACCGCGAGTTACCATAGTCGACGACGATGTGTTCCTGGTGAACATGCTGAGGGACTTCTTTTCCCTTCGCGGCTACGAGGTCCTTTCCTTCGGCGACGCGCCGTCGCTCTGCCCTCTCTACGGCATCGGCAGCGATGCCTGCAGCGCGGCAACTCCCTGCAGCGACGTGCTGATCACCGATTTCCAGCTGCCCGGCGTCAACGGCGTCGAACTCCTGCAGCACCTCCTCAGGAAACAGTGCAAGATCGGCGTGGATAACATGTCCCTGATCTCGGGATATATCGACGAGCGGAACCGCGCCGCCGCCGTTTCGATGGGCTGCACCTTTTTTCCCAAGCCTTTTGCCGTGATCTCACTCATTGAGTGGCTGATGTCCCGCGAGAAGCACCTGGACCTCGCCAGGCCGCTGACCACCCGCAGGAGAGAGGACCGCTACGAAAGCTACCGGGAGATCACGCTGCGGACGAAGCCGGACGGCGCGCAGGTGAAGGGCATCGTCATCAATGTGAGCAATTCCGGCCTTTGCATGAAGGTGAACGCGCCGCTTGAACGCTTCGGCACGGTGGACATCGATCATGACCCGTTTTCCTCCTGCAACCGCGCGTCGGTGCGCTGGGTCAAGCCCATGGGCAACGGCGTGTAT
The DNA here is from genome assembly GCA_021814615.1 of Nitrospirota bacterium. Lineage (GTDB taxonomy): Bacteria > Nitrospirota > UBA9217 > UBA9217 > UBA9217 > JAKAHZ01. The sequence continues at coordinate 4,455 of JAKAHZ010000091.1, forward strand.
CTTGCCGGCCTTCACTGCGACTGATTCTCTTTTCGCCCGCCGGCGCTGCATTGTCCGGAATTCCCGACAGGGCCCTTCTTGACCTTTTCACGCTCCTTGGCTATAATCGATCCTCAGTTTCGACGGAAGCGCGGAGGAGAGCAGGGTATGCGGACGCGGAGGGTGATTCTCTTTGATGACGAGCAGACGGTGCTTGACCTCCTCAAGCTTGTGTTCGATCTGCGGGGCTACGAAGTCCTGACCTTCCGCGAACCCGTCATCTGCCCTCTCTACATCGATTCGTCAGCCTGCGCCAAACTCAATCCCTGCTGCGATGTCCTGATCACCGATCATCGTATGCCCCGGATGAAGGGGCTCGATCTGCTGCGGGAGCAGACGCGCCGGGGGTGCAAGCTTGATATCAGGAACAAGGCGCTCATCAGCGGATACCTGAGCGCCGCGGAAACGGAAGAAGTCAGAACGCTGGGCGCCGCCTGGTTCCAGAAGCCCTTCGAATTGGACGAGATCAGCCGCTGGGTGGATTCCTGCGAAGCCCGGCACGATCTCTCCGTGCGGCTCTTGATGCACCGAAAGGAAGTGCGGCGTCCCTGCAACCATGAAGTGCAGTACCGCGTCGGCGCGGGGCCTCACCTCCACCGCGGCACGGCGATCAATATGAGCGAATCGGGTTTCTGCCTGAAAGTCCCGGTGCCGCTGTTGAAGGACTACGGTATTACCCTCCACGCCGGATTGCCCGTTCCCGCCGACCGCGCACTGGTGCGCTGGAGCAGGCAGGAAACCGATGGAACGTACCTTGCCGGCCTGCAGTGCTATTGATTTTCCCTTTGCTGTTTTCCTGATGATCCCCGAACAGGCAGTCTGATGGGCAGGCGGTGCGCAACGGCCGTATTCGCGCGCTTCGTGGACGGACGCGGCGTATCGGCGAACGGGGCGAGGTGCAGGCTTCGCCGGAGAAGCGGGCAATTCCCGCGGATCAGCAGGTGATGTGCAGGGCTGCGATGACCTTGTCGGTCGCCTGGAGGGAGTTGAAGAGTTCGACGGCCTTTCCGGTTTTTTCCACGCGCACGTCGATGCCCTGCGACAGAAGATAGTTCTTGAGCTGGTCGGGAATGGACATGACGCCGCCGTACCCTGTTCCGATGATGAGGATGTCGGGCGCCGCCTTCACGATCTCGGCGAATTCCCTGACCTGGGGCCGGTGTTCCTCCTCCCGTGGCCAGGAATCGTGGACCCCGTCGGGATAGACGATCACGTCGGTCGTGTATGTCTTGCCTTCGATTATGATCTTGCCGAATGAAAAGGAGTCGATCTTCATGTGAATAAATTATATACCAAAGGTGAAAATCACATGCAAGGCCATAATAATTTGTTTTGAACTTTGTGGAGGTGAATATTCACCTCCCGACAGGACCGTTATCCCCCCTGCAGGGTTCGTATCTCATTCTTCCGGCGTAAGGAGAAATGCCTGGGCGTCATGATCACCCTGCGCGACGGCGGTTCTCGGCATCCTCTTGGCAGATCATCTCCATGTTTCCCGATCGTTCCCATCATTGCATAATGCCGCCGAACCGTTTAGTATGCTGCCATGGGACGGATCTTCGTTTTTCTTGACGGCGCGCTCGGAGATGTCCTGCTGTCTTTGCCCTGCCTGAACAGCCTCCGGAAGAACAACGCCAAGCTTCATGTCGCCTGCCGGCCCGAGGTCGCTGTGCTGCTCCGGGAGACGGGGATCGCTGCGGAAACATCGAATGCCGGGAGCATGCGCTACACCTCGCTGTACGCGGGAAATGCCGACACTGCGCTCCGGCAGGAACTGGCGGCTTATGAGCGCGTGTATGTCTTCACCGTGGATCCGAAAGCCTCGTTGACCGCCGCACTCGAGAAGGCGAACAAGCATACGATCGTCGTCCGGACCATTCCCGAAGATGACGGGACCCCGGTCGGAGCGTTCCGGTGCCGCCAGATGGGGCTTGCCGCGGATTCCCTCATGGAGCGGCAATTGCCGGTGCCGCAGCCCTATCCCGATTTTGTCCAGGCCATGCTCAAACGGCAGGGGTATGACGGTTTCTCGCCCCTCGTGACCGTTCACCCTGGCAGCGGAGGAACGCAGAAACGCTGGCCCCTCGACGGATTCTTCTCGCTCATCCAGGGGATGCAGGCTGAGGCATCCGTCTTCGCAGCCGTGCTCACCGGACCCGCCGAGGATGAAACATTCAATACCCGGATCGAAGCATTCTGCGCCGGCAGGAACGGCGTTGTCCACCTCGTCGACGCCGACCTGGTTGCCGTGGCTGCCTTGCTCGACCGGAGCTGGTTGTACGTGGGGAATGATTCCGGCATCACCCATCTGGCCGCAGCGGTGGGCGCCCATGTGCTCGCACTCTACGGACCCACCGACCCGGTACGCTGGCGGCCGGCGGGGCCGCATGTGGAGGTGCTTGCCTCTGCTGACCTGTCCCGGCTGACCGTTGAGACGGTGAAGGATGCCGCGCTCAGGTTGTTCCGGCAGTCCCTGGCCGAGGGACGGAAACTGGAAGGGGATCATTCGTGACGGAACGCAGCGCCTTCCGCGTGGACCTGCATGTCCACACGAGCAGTAGCGGCGACAATGACGCCGATCTGGGCGAGGTGATCGAGTGCGCGGTCGAACGGGGCCTCGACGGCATCGCCATCACCGAACATTACTCCTATCGCGCTTCCGAGCCCGTGGAGCAGCTCCGCAACAAATACCGCGGCGTGATCACCATCTTCCGGGGCGTCGAGTTCTCCGCTGCAGAAGGGCATTGCCTCGTCTTCGGCGTGGATACGGACCGGCTCGCGATCAAGTATGCGCCTATCCGCGACGTGGTCCGCGCAGTGACCGCCGCGGGCGGCGTGGTCATTCCTACCCATCCCTACCGCGGCGTGAACAGCCTCGGCGACGACGTGCTCACGGTGCCGGGCATCAGCGGACTGGAGGGGTGCAACGGGGGGAACATGCATGCCATGAACGCCCGCGCCATCGAGGCGGCAATCCGGCTCGGTCTTCCCTATACCGGCGGATCGGATGCCCATGCCGCCTCGGAAGTTGGTTCCTGTTATACCGAGTTCGAGCGGCCCTTCGGGCTCCACGAACTCGTTGCACAGATCCGCTCCGGAAGGTTCCGCGGCGTGGATACGCGGAAGATCTCCCGCCATTCCTTCTTCTAGCACTCCCGATTGATAAAGTCGCAAGAAGTCGATTATTACCACAGAGACACTGAGGACACTGAGAAAATCCTCGTATTTTCAGATTGCTTTTCTCTTTGTCTCCGTGCCTCTGTGGTAGGTTTTGAATTCTTACGAATCCATCACGATTCAGTCCTGCCTTCCTCGATCTCCTGTGCGGACGTTTTGCCGCGTTGACAGTTGCGGCAGCGAGCGATACACTGGAATAAGAGGACGTGAATCGTCCTTTTAGGATCAGGGACGGGAGATGCAGGGGAAACTCCCGGCATTCCGTCAGAGGAGGCTCGTTATGATCGTTATTACCGGAGCAACAGGCAAGGTGGGAAGCAAGATCACGGAGCATTTGTTGGCGAGGGGCAGGACTATCCGCGCCGTGGGAAGAAGCGCGCAGAGGCTTGCGAATCTCGTTGCGGGCGGTGCTGAAGGCATGGTAGGCGATCTTGCGGATACGGCGTTCCTCGGCCGCGCATTTTCCGGCGCCGATGCAGTATTCGTGCTCTTGCCGCCGAACATGGGTGCGGCTGATTTCCGCGCATTCCAGGACCGGATCGGCGAGAGCATCACCGAGGCGATCCGCAGGTCCGGCGTTCGCTATGTGGTGAATCTGAGCAGCCAGGGCGGGGATCTCGAATCCGGGACCGGGCCGATCGCTGGCCTCCATGCCCAGGAGGAGCGCTTGAACGGGCTTCCCGGCGTGCATGTGCTGCATCTGCGGCCGACCTATTTCATGGAGAATCTGCTCATGAACATCGATCTGATCCGGAAGATGGGGATCATGGGATCGGCGGTCAAAGGAGACGTTCCCCTGGCAATGATCGCGACGCGGGATATCGCGTCATACGCGGCGGAGCGCCTTGACCGCCTCGATTTCACGGGCAAGACCGTGCGCGACCTTCTCGGGCCGAGGGATATCACGATGAACGAAGCCGCAACGGTCATCGGGAAAGCGATCGGCCGGCCGGGCCTCACGTACGCGGCCTTTCCGCCCGATGATGCGCTGAAAGGCATGGTTGCCGCGGGATTGAGCCCGGACCTGAGCAGACTGTATGTGGAAATGAGCGAGGCGATCAACCGGGGCGTGCTCACGTCGGGAGCGAAACGTACCAGGGAGACCAGCACGGCAACGACCATTGAGGAGTACGCCCGGGAATTCGCGGGGATCTTTACCGAGGCGGAAGCTGCGGGAAAGAGCGCCGCATAGGACGATGGCATTGCCCTGCCGGGGCGCGGATGCTCCGGGTTTTCATTGTGCGCCTTCGCGTCGATATGGTACAATGCGGCCATTCCGGCAGGCGGTAAAGCGCCTCGCCAAGGCACCCTTTGAGGAGGAGAGACGGGATGCGCATACAACCATTGAATGACTGGGCGGTGATCATTCCTGCGGAAGCTGCAACGCGCACAGCCGGCGGGCTCTTCATTCCCGAGACGGCCAAGGACAAGCCTGCCGAGGGCGTGGTGGAGGCGATCGGGCCCGGCGCGTTCGAGGAGAAGCGCGAGGACCGGAAGAAGAAGGACGCGAAAAAGGAACGGAAATTCATTCCCACGTCGGTCAAACCGGGCGAGCGCGTGTTCTACGAGCGCTATGCCGGCCAGACCGTGACCGTGGGCGCCGAGGAGCGCGTGCTGGTGCGCGAGAAGAGCATCCTGGGCATCCTGCCGCCCCTTGTTGCCCAGCCCAAGGAAGATCTGCCGCCGCTCCAGATCCCGGCGGTGACCGCGTCATCGGAAACGAGAGCACTCGCGAAACGGCCGGCCATGCCGATCGTGGCACAGCCGGAGCGGCCGGGCACACCGGTCAGGGCCGCGGCGAAGAAGAAAGCGGCAACGAAGAAAACGGCGAAGAAGAAGACGGCAAAAAAACCGGCGAAGAATGTCGTTAAAAGCGCTTCAAAGAAAACCGCAAAGAAAACCGTGAAGAAGGCTGCGAAGAAAACGGCGAAAAAGAAAGCGAAGAAGAAATAAAAAGCATTCAACGCTGAAAAACCATGAAAAGTCTATGGCGAACGCTGATTAGATCATGACCCTGCGGAAATCATAAACAGTCAGCGTCAATCTGCGTTGAATTGGCTTGTGTAGGTTACGTTGCTTGATAAATCAAACCATGAAAGAACCAGATAACAAGATCGTGTTCAAGACCGGCGACGCATTCATTCCCCGCGAGGAAAAGATCCGGCAGCTTCTGGCCCAGGAGATAGCGGACGGAGAGAACCTTGCCGCGGAATCCCGGAAGATGGTCGAGTATCTTCTGCTCGAGAAAAAAGGCTACGCTGCCGGAGACATCCGCAAAGCCGCTGCCTTCGAGGTGCAGCTGGGAGACGAGACGGCCTGGTCGTCGGTGGATTTCATTGTATCCATCGACGGCAGGATCGGCATGATCATCAAGTGCGCTGCCGGGTCGCTCGACTCGCGCCAGCGCCAGGCGGTGGCCGCGGCCCGGGTGATCAGCTCGCCGCCGGCGCCGGTTGCCGTGGTCGCGGACCCCGTGGACGCGAACGTGCTCGACGTGGCAACGGGCAAGATGACCGGCGAGGGGTTCGGCGCCATCCCGGTGAAGGACCAGCTGAGGACTATCATGGCGGAGCAGGCGATGACTTCGCCGGACCCCAAACGTCTGGAAAAGGAAAAGCGCATCCTGCTCGCCTTCGATGTGATCAAGTGCTGCGTGCCCCAGGGCAAGGACGGCGGCGTGCAGATCGGCGAACCGGAGAAGAAGTAGAGATTAACCGCCGAGGACGCGGAGGACGCCGAGGAATTCTCAAGACAGCGGCGAGATTAGAGGAATTTCTCTGTTACCTCTGCGGTGAAAAGCTTTTGGCTGTTGCCCCTGCAGGAAAGAACGTTTTCGGACGACCTGGGATAGAAGATAAACCGCCGAGGACGCTAAGCAGCTTTCGAGACTGGTTCTAGTTCTCTCTGCGCGCTCTGCGACCTCTGCGGTGAAAAGTTTTGGCTTTTGCCTCGCGGAAGAACGTGTTTTGGACACGGATGAACACGGATTCACGCGGATAGGTTCGCTATCGTATTCCGCTTTTCTCTGCGCCTCCGCGGCTCTGCGCGAGAATGGTTTATCGTTCTTTTGATCTTGCCTCCCATGAACCAGCTCACCGAAGAGACCTTTGAACCCACCCTCCGGTCCTTCATCCGCTCGGAGCAGATCGACCTTCGCAGCGTCTCCTTCATCGACCCCTACGGCATGCTGGGGCTTCTCGAGATCGGCGAGCTCTGCCAGCTCGAGGACGTTAAGAAGACCATCCTCCTGCCGGGTTCTGCGGAGGTCTGCCGGTATCTCGATCGCATGGATTTCTTCTCCTTCGCCCGCCGCACCTTCACGCTCGAACCGCTCCAGCCGCCGGCATCGGGATCATCAGCGGATTCCGACGTGCTGCTCGAGATCACGCCCATCGAACGGTCGAGCGACATCCATTATATCGTGGGCAGGGTGCGCGACCGCGCGCAGGCCATCCTTGCCCGTCACCTCAAGTACGACGATCGCGCGATCAACGGGTTCATCGTCGCTCTCTCCGAGGTCTGCCAGAACATCATCGAGCACAGCGAGAACAAGGGATTCGTGGGCATCCAGAAGTACCGTTATCCCAGCCTGAACAGGAACATCGTCAAGATCGCGGTCATGGACACGGGCATCGGGTTCCGGAAGTCGCTCTCCTCGCGCTTCAAGCTCAAGAGCGATCAGGAGGCCATCGACAAGGCCCTGCTGCACGGCGCATCGCGCCACGAAGACGAGGGCAGGGGACACGGACTGGCAGCGGTCCGGCGGTTCGTGACGCAGTGGAACGGCAAGCTCTCGATCCGCTCGGGCACGGCACGGCTCGCGCTCATCCCCAAATGGTCGCGCGGCAAGGCGCTGGAAACGGGGCTCACCCAGTTCCCCGGAAGCCAGATCAATATCATCCTGCCGGAAGTGTAACACGAAACGTAGAAGAATACGCCGTTGAAATGCGGATGCTTCGTTGCGCTTAGAGATGGTAAAGAATGGGCTCTTCTTTAGCCACCCTTCTTGTTTGCCCGAAGAAGGGTGGCGCCCAAGAAGGGCACCCAGCGAAAATCCTTTACGGCAGGCTCGGTCGTCCTCGGTACATTTCGGAAACTCGCCCTGCGGGCTCAGACAGTCCGAAATGCTTAACCCTCGTCCTCGGTCGCCAGCCTAGATTTTCGCATGGGGTACCCGCGCCCCGCACACGAGAACCAGCAGCAACCCTGATAATTGACCCGCTCGGCAAGAGATGACTCGGAAAATCCAGGGTATGCTTTCCCTGCGATCCTGTCTTCGATACCTACCCCTTCGGGCAGGCCGAACAATCCCTACACGCTCACCCGCTTCTTGACTCCCTTCTTCGATTTCTGTATGCTCGTGTCCAGTCGACGAACCATTGTCCGCGTTAATCATGGGAAAGGATAGAAGATGAATCAACTTTATAAGGGGATCGTCCGAATTGTATCGGTAAGCTTGTTCTCGATATTCGTGTTTTCCGGGTGTGCCAGCTTCGCCGGACGAGAATTGCCGATGTATACCAATGATCAATTAGCGGCGCCAGAAAAAAAGATATCTGCTTCGTACGACGTCAAGGCATTCGGGCTTCATGGAGAGAACGCTGGGGTCGCTTTGACGATCGATAAGAAAATACAAAAGGTTTTGACCGAAAGTCATATCTTCGCTGACTTGCAATCAGGGACAAATTCGGGTGATTATCATTACTCGTTCGTATTTCGTAATGAGGGCAAGCCCGGCGAGACCCTTGCGTTCATAAATGGATTCGTTTCAGGTTTTACTTTCGGCGTCATTCCGGCTTATGCACGGGATATTTACATCATTACCGTCGACGTGAAGCAGGGCGACCGTGTGCTCAAAACATACACCTATAAAGACCACATGGACTCATGGATTCAGTTGTTTCTTGTGGTCCTGACGCCATTCAATTGGCCACCCACTGTAGGAGACTCGGTTATCGACAATATGATCATGAACTTCGCACATGATTTCAGCGGCGATATCAAGTCCGGAGTTTATCTGGCGCAAGAACAAGGAAATCTAATAACGGACAGCCACAAATAGTGCGCCATAGGGAGCCAACGTTCCCAATGTGTCTCCCTAAAGGAGGAAACAAATGCCGATCATTGCGATTACACGGGCACATGTGAGAACCTGGAAGTTCATCCCGGCATTCATCTGGCACTCGATGCGGTCCGCATTTTAAGCGCGCTCTGCCGGCGGGTGCCTGGCTGTCTCGACGCTTGCGGAGACATACAACACGTACTGGTCGCGCACAATGTGGAGATCCGAGCAGGACATGCGCGCATATGTGACATCAGGCGCGCACCGAGAAGCCTCGAAATGGTTGGCCGATTGGTGCGACGAAGCATCGGGTGTTCACTGGACGCAGGACTCTGCTGAGCCGCCCACTTGGGAAGAGGCCCACAAGAGAATGCAGCACGAAGGCTGGCCGACGAAAGTTGACCATCCGAGCTCCGCCCAGACTGCATTCCAGGTTCCGGCGCCCAAAGTTGGCCTCTTCTCCATGAAAATGCGGTTCAAATAAGGCGAGGCCGACGCGCCTCTCGCCCTCGCGGCTATGCTGGAGGAAGCGAAGGGGGTGCGAGGAGGCAGCGGCGGGGAACAGTGAGCGGAACGGCTATTACGGCAGGTGTGTACCGTTTTGTTGTTGATCTGGGCATATCATTTTGCTACAGTTTGCCAACTACGTAATTATTGGTTAAAGGATAAACCTATATGAGACTGACAATTCCTCCTTTGGAGATCGAAGAGAACGAAGGCTTTTCCGAGAAAAAAGATATTTTCCAAAGGAAATCTTTTGGCGAAGCTTTGACTAAACTTGTCCTTTCAGTTGAGGATGAAATGGTAATCTGCTTGGATGCGCAGTGGGGGGAGGGAAAAACTACATTTGTAAAAATGTGGAGGGGGTTGCTGACTCAAAATCAAATTAAAAGTATATACTTCGATTCATTTAAAAATGACTTCATGGGTGAGCCATTCACTGCCTTGACAGCTGAAATATATAATTTAGCGCTTGATGTTAGTGCGCCGGAAGAAAAAGTTGAAGAATACAAAAAGAAAGCAATTCAAATTGGAAAGGTCTTGCTCAAGTCTAGCGTGAAGATAGGAATAAAGACGTTAACCCTCGGAGCGTTAGACGGAACAGAGTTTAACAATTTGGAAGTTGATAAGGATATCGCAGAGGAAGCATCAAAAGCTACGGAGCAATATATATCGTCTGTTCTAGATTCATATAAAAAAGATAAGAACAATGTGGTGAGCTTTCAAAACACATTAGCTGCGTTAACAAAGACACTATCGCAAGATGGCAAACCCCTAGTTTTTATTGTTGATGAACTTGACCGTTGCAGACCAACCTTTGCTTTGGAATTATTAGAGAAAATTAAGCACATATTTTCAGTTCCAAAGATTGTTTTCATACTCGTAATGAACAGAACGCAGATGGAAGAATCGGTTAAAAGTCAATATGGTATGGGCATTGACGCTACTGAATATCTACAAAAATTCATTAATATTTGGTGCACGTTGCCGAAAAATGAGAGCGCAGATACAAATGATGTTAAAACATATATAAGATCAGTAGTGTCCCAACGTTGCTTTCTTAATGTGCTCTAACTGTGCATCAGGCAAAGAGAAAATGCCCCAAATGCAATTTATCGATTTGAAATATTTTCTGCCGATAGGCCATACTTCCGCACCCCTG
>JAKAHZ010000092.1 GCA_021814615.1 Nitrospirota bacterium
CGTCACGCTCGATCTTCCCGAGCGGCCGGTCTATGAAGTGCTTCCTGAAAACATCCCCCTGAACGTCATCTACGAGGACGACTGCATGGTCGTCCTGAACAAACCGCCGGGCCTGGTGGTGCATCCGGCGCCGGGCAACTACACGGGCACGCTCGTGAACGCGCTGCTCTTCCACTATGGGAGCCTGCCGCCCCCGACCAGGCGGGCGCCGGAGGATGAGGACGAGCAGGACCGCGCCGGCATCGTGCACCGCCTGGACAAGGACACGTCGGGTGTGATGGTCGTTGCCAGGACCGCCGAGGTGCTCGCCGCATTGTCCGCGCAGTTCAAGGAACGGATCGTCCGGAAGAAATACACCGCAATCGTGCTGGGCGTGATCAAGAAGGGGTCGGGCACGATCGAGGCCCCTATCGGCAGGCATGTGAAGGAGCGGAAGAAGATCAGCGTGCACACGGCGAGCCCGCGCGAGGCGATCACCCTCTTTCGCGTGCTCGAACGCTTTGCCGGGGCAACGCTCGTGGAGGTGGAGATCAAGACGGGCCGGACCCACCAGATCCGGGTGCACATGGCTCATGCGGGCCATCCGGTGCTGGGCGACCGGACCTACGGAGGGAGCAAGGTTGCTTCGATTCAGGGCATCGGCGTCGGCCGCCAGATGCTCCACGCCGAATCGCTCTCTCTGCTCCACCCGGTCACCGGCCATCCCATGACGTTCACCGCGCCGCCGCCCCGCGATATGCTTTCGGTCATCGATCGCCTGCGCGGAACGCCGTCGGCGAAGTGAAACAAACGCCGGTTTCGCGGGGTTTCCCGGCGCAAAAAAAACATTGTTCGAGCTTGATTTTTTTTCGATTGCTGCTATATTTGAAGGTGTTTTTGACCATTGGCGTAAGGGGGGGCAGCACATGCGGTTCAAGGGATTTGCGCTATTCCTGATCCTGTTGTTCGGGGGGATTGCCGGCGCCGCTGATCAAACGTCGCCGCAGGACGGCAACATCGACGTGCGCAGTACACTCGTGGGAACTCGCGTCTATCTGGGCGATGCCTATGTGGGAGACGCGGATATTTTTCTGGAGAATATCGCCGCCGGGGAGCACATGATCACCATGCGTCAGGGAAGCCAGCGCATCACAGGCATGTTCACGCTCAAACCCGGCGAGACGCTGATGCTCGAGGGGCGGTTCGAGGAGAACCGGATCGTCGATCTGAAAGAAGTGGCGCGGGAGGAGGCGGCGAAGCGCGCTGAGGCGGAGAAAAAGGCCGAGGCGGAGCGGAAGGCCGAGGCGGAGCGGGAGAAGGAGCGGGAAAAGGAAAAGAAGAAGCCCGCGGCCGTTGCCGCGAAGCCCGAGCCGAAGAAGCACGAGGCAAAGAAACCGGAACCGAAGAAACCCGTGGTCGCCACGAAACAGCGGAACCCCGAGGAAGAGCGGCGCGACCTGCATGTGAACATCCTCAAGGTGGAGTATACCGAGGATCCGGTAGGCGTGGAGCTCAAGTTCGCGGCCAAGGCAAACACCAAGGTCGTGACGAATTTCAACGACAGTTCGCTCATCAGCGGGAAACTGTACCGCTCGAAGCAGAATTACGTGCTCTGCGAGGGAACGGGTTGTTCGCGCGACTGGACGGGAAGGTTCTTTTATATCGACGACGTGGGGAAGCGCGACGCGTTCCTGATCCGTTTCCGGCAGAGCGTGTTCAGCGGCATTACGCCCAGCGGCACGACGGCCGATGTCATGGATATCTGCCTGAACGGCGATTGCAGCCAGATCAAATACTCGCCCGGCGCCGGCGGGGTGATGCAGAGCGCCATCGGGAGGTATACGATCAGCTGGGCCAAGAGCAGCTTTATTCTGCGGAGGACCGACCTCATGCGCGAGATCATCGACGCAGGCGGGAAATTCCCCGACCTGTAGACAGATCACAAACAAAAGAACACAAGCCGGACGAATCCGTCCGGCTTTTTTTATGCCCGCCTCGGTCGGGGGCGGGAACAAGGGGCTCACGCTGTCAGGATGTCTTGGGAGGAGCGGCGGCCGCCGTCGCGCGAAGCTGGCCGCAGGCGGCGGAGATGTCCCGTCCGCGGCTCTTCCGGACCACGGCGATGATCCCGGCGGAGACGAGCATATCTCGGAAAACCCTGAGCCGCTCTTCGCCGGGGCGGAGGAGATCGCTTCCGGGGAAAGGATTGAAGAGGAGCAGGTTCACCATGCAGGGAAGGCCGTCGAGCAGTTCCACCAAGCGCCTGGCATCCGCAGGATCGTCGTTCACGCCGCCGAAGAGCACATACTCGATCGTGACGGTCTTCCCCGAACTCTCGCAATAGTACCGGATTGCCTGAAGCAGCCGCTCCAGGGGATAGACGCGGTTCACCGGCATGATGCGGTCGCGCACCTCGTCGGTCGTGGCGTTCAGCGATACCGCGAGGCTTGCGGACACGCCGTCATCGGCCAGGCGTTCGATCTGCGGCGCCAGCCCGCAGGTCGAGATGGTCACCCGCTTGGGCGAGAACCCGAGGCCGTTGCCGTCCGTGGCGGTTTCGACGAAGGCGCGGACGGCGTCGTAATTGCTCAGGGGTTCGCCCGTCCCCATGAGAACGAGGTTGGTGATCGCCCGGCCGCCGGCGTGGCCCTCCGCGGCAAAGAGCTGGTTCACGATTTCCGAGGCTGTCAGGTTCCGGATGAGGCCGCTGCCGCCGGTCAGGCAGAAGCGGCAGCCCGAGGCGCACCCGACCTGGGTGGACAGGCAGAGCGTCAGCCGGTGGGGGCCCGGGATGAGCACGCCTTCGATGGCGTTCCCGTCGCCGAGGCGGTAGAGGAGCTTGGCCGTGCCGTCGTCCGACTGTTCCGTCTGGTCGACGCGGATCTGCGAGATGCTGCAGCGCGCACGAAGCTGTTCGCGGAGCCCCCGGTTCAGGCCGGTCATTTCCTCGAAGGAGACGATGCGCTCCTTGAAGAGAAGGGCCGCGGTTCGCAGTCCCCGCCCCGGCCGCTGCCCGAGCTCTCCGGCGCAGAACCGCTCGATCTGCTGCGGCGTCATGCTCTTGATATCGATCAGGTCCATTGTGCCGCCGTGTTTTTCGCGCTCTGCGAGGGAACCGTTCATTTCCGCGCCTTCCGATACCCGGCCTTGACCGCCTCGTCCTCGGTCGTGAAATAGATCCGGTTCTTCTCGCTGATCAGATCGTAGCCGAACTGTCCCGGCAGATGATAGATGCCGGTCTTGCCGTTGCCGATGACCTTTCCGCGCCGGGAGGGATCGGACCATGCTGAACGGCGGTCGGCGTTCCAGAGCCCGAGTCCGGCGAGCTTCGCGGCGCGCTCCGCTTCCTCGAACCGGCGCTGGAGCGAAAAGGGAAAGCGCAGGAACGCCCTGCCGTATCCCAGCCGGACCAGTTCGAGGTCGAAATTCGTGCCATCGGCAGTGACGACATAGGCGAGTGTGCGTCCGTAGGCATCGATGCTTCCTCCGGGGCGGCCGGCGGGCTCGAAGGCCAGATCCACCCAGGCGCCGAGCAGGCGGTTTCGGGTAAAGGCCGCAGCTTCGGGACCGTAGAATTCAACGGGATGTTCAGGCCGCGATGTCTCCGGCGTATCGACGCCGATCAGCCGGATCGTGGTGAGCACGCCATCCCGGTCGACAACGATGGTGTCGCCGTCGATCACCTCGGCAACGAAGGTCCGCTCCGTGCGGAGACGCGGCTCCGCATCCGAGAGCGGGGGCAACAGCAGAACAACGAGGAGCAGGCCTGCCGCCTGCCGCAGGATGGATCCGATCATGGTCATGGCATTGCGGGATGACGCGCTTCAGCTTCCGGACAGGAGAACACTCTACCATATTCGGGAGGAGATGTCATGGACGCCAAAGAGGCTTCCTTTTCCGCCGGTTTTCGATTATCATGGTGCATGATCGCGGTCCTGCAGCGGGTTTCCCGGGCCGATGTCGCCGCGGGCGGCATGACCGTCGCCGGCATCGGCGAGGGGCTGCTGGTGTTGCTGTGCGCCGTGAAACTGGATGGCGACGCCGACCTGGAGTACTGCGCGAAGAAGATCGCCCGGATCCGCATATTCGACGACGAGAACGGCAGGATGAACCGCTCGGTCGCCGAGACGGCGGGTGAAGTGCTGCTCGTGTCGCAGTTCACGCTCTCCGCGTCGACGCGCAAGGGCAACCGGCCTTCTTTCGAGAATGCCGAAGCGCCGGACCGGGCGCGGCTGCTTTGCGACCAGATGGCATCCCGGTTGCGCGAGGCAGGGATCCCCGTGAAAACGGGGGAGTTCGGCGCCATGATGAAGGTTTCCCTGGTGAACGACGGTCCGGTGACGGTCATCATCGATTCCCGCGAGCGCACCGCGCAATCCGGATCTCCGTCGGCATACTGTCAAGGAGAAGAAACCCCATGATCAAGGCAATGGTTTTTCGATCGCTGCTGCTTCTCGCCGTGCTGGCATGCCGGCCTGCTGCGGCCGGAGCCCGCGACCTCGACGAGGTCAAGGCGAGCGGCGTGCTTCGCCACCTGGGCGTGCCCTATGCCTATTTCGTCACGGGCAGCGGCGACGGCATGGACGTGGAGATCATGCGCCTCTTCGCCGCAAAGCTCGGCGTCAAGTACGAGTTCGTGCCCACGGAGTGGGACACCTGCATCGGCGACCTGACGGGCCGGCAGGCACGGCTGAAAGCGGGCGACGCCGAACGGGGGCAGGAGACGCCGGTCCGCGGCGACGTCATCGCCAGCGGCATGACGGTCCTGCCGTGGCGTGCGAAAGTCATGGCATTCTCCGCGCCGACCTTCAAGAACCAGGTATGGCTCGTGGCGCGGGCCGAGTCGAAGCTCATGCCGATCAAGCCGAGCCGCAGCGTGGAGAAGGATATCGCCGCGGTGAAAAAGATGCTGCGCGACAAGGCGCTGCTCTGCAAGGCCAACACCTGCCTCGATCCTACGCTTTATGACCTGGGAACGACCGGTGCGGAGCTCAGGCTCTTCGCCGGCCCGCTGAACGCCATGGTGCCGGCGCTGCTCAAGAAAGAGGCCGAGGTCACGCTGCTCGACGCGCCCGATGCCTTCGTGGCCCTCGAGAACTGGCCGGGCAAGATCAAGGTGCTCGGGCCCGTGAGCGCGGTCCAGGACATGGCGGCCGCCTTCCGGAAGGATTCCCCGCGGCTGCGCGAGGCCTTCGACGCTTTCCTCGCGGACCTGAAGAAGAGCGGCGCCTTCCGGGCGATCGTGGAAAAATATTATCCCTATGTCCGGGAGTACGATCCTGCGTTCCTGCAGGGTCTCTAGCCGGCGTTCCGATCCGATGATCACGCGGCCGAAAAACCTGACCATTGCCACGATCGCGGTGGTGTTCCTGCTGCTCGCCTTCGTCGCCTTTCTGCTCGTTTCCAACTATGTCTCCCAGACCAGCCTGAAGGAAACGCTGCGCACGCAGTTCGTGCTCCAGAACGACCAGCAGGCGACCAACCTGACCGCTTTCATCAACAACCGCCGCAGCGAACTGGCGGTGCTCGCCGCTTCGCGCGTCATCGACGTGTTCTTCGCGAACCGCGCGCTCGGCATGAGCATGGACTACGGCCTCCGGCAGAGCCTGCCGCCGATCAAGCAGAAGTTCAGCGAAGTGGTGGAGCGCAACCTCATCGGCATCGAGGGTCCGTACCGGCGGATCGCGCTGATCGACGACGACGGCACCCTGCTCGTCGATGTGCGGGCCGCCGGCGTTTCCGCGCTGACGCCGGAGGCGGCGCAGTCGCTCAATGAGCCGCGGTACCGCACCTGCACGGTCCTGCCGGCCGACGAGGGTCGCACCCTTCTCCTTTCGCTTGCCTACTATTTCAAGGACCGCTACGCCGGCCAGATCGTTGCCTGGATCCCCACGCAGTTCCTCTACGATTATGTCCTCACCGCCCACTCCACGCCGTCGTCATTCGCGTACCTGGTCAGCGGCAAGGACGTCGTTCTGGGCGCGTCGGCGCCCGGTGGAGGCGCCCTGCCGTTCATCGAGGAGACCGGCAGCCCCGTCGAGTTCGACGGGCTCTGGCGCGAGAGAAGGCCGGCCCGGCTCATCGCGGTCAAGAACCTGGTGATGCAGTCGCCTTTCGCGCTCGTCACGGTGGCGCCGGTCCGCGATGTCTACGGCAGGCTGGAGCCGGGCGGCCTGCTCGTGGGCATGGCGGTCTTCGCGGTGATCATGATCGGATCGGCCGTGGCGATCTTCCGGATGAATACCCGGTCCCTGGTCCTGTCCGCGCGCCTCGGCGAGTCGATCCGGCACGACGAGGAAGTGACGCGGAAGAACGTCCAGCTGGAACTGGAGATTTACGACCGCAAGCGGGCGGAGAGCGCGCTCCGGGAGAGCCAGGAGCGGTACCGCATGCTGATCGAGACCTCGCCGGACATCATCTACACCGTGTCGGCGGATGATTGCACGATCCGGTCGCTCAACTCGGCGTTCGAGCGGGTCACGGGATGGCCCCGCGATCCGTGGATCGGCATGCCCTTTGTCGACTTCATCCATCCCGACGACCGGCAGCTGGCGCTCAAGACCTTCGATGAGGCACTGCAGGGAAAACCGCGGAAACGGTACGAGCTCCGGTGCCTCACGGCAAGCGGCGAGTACCGGACAGCGGAGTTTACGAGCAGCGCCCTGGCAGAGAGGGAGCGTGTCGTGGCGGCACTCGGCATCGCCCGGGACATCACGGACCGGAAGCGGCTCGAGGAACAGCTGCGCCATGCCGTGAAGATGGAGGCCGTGGGCCAGCTGGCGGGCGGCATCGCGCACGATTTCAACAACATGCTGTCGGTGATTATCGGGTACGGGAATTTCCTCCAGGAGGACATGCGCCCCGACGACCCGCTTCGCCCCTCGGTGGACCTGATCATGATGTCTGCGGAGCGCGCGGCCCATCTTACCCAGAACCTCCTGACCTTCAGCCGCAAGCAGGTCCTGACCACGCAGCCCGTGGATCTCGTCGCCGTTATCCGGAAGGTGGAGCCGCTGCTCTCGCGGCTCATCGGCGAAGACATCCAGGTCCGTCTCGATCTGCCGCAGAGGCAGACCACGGTCCTGGCCGACGCCATGCAGATGGAGCAGGTGCTGATGAATCTGGCCACCAATGCGCGGGATGCCATGCCGAGAGGCGGCAGCCTCACCGTGGGCGCGGGGATCGTGGAGATCGACGACGCGTTTCGCGCGGCCCGCGGATTCGGCAAGCCGGGGACCTATGCGGCGGTCACGGTTGCGGATACGGGCGGGGGCATGGACGAGTCGGTTCGCCAGCGGATCTTCGAGCCGTTCTTCACGACGAAGAAGATCGGGAAAGGAACGGGTCTGGGGCTGTCCATCGTTTTCGGCATCGTGAAGCAGCACCACGGGTATATCGACGTGGCGACGGAAAAGGGGCGCGGCACGACGTTTACCCTGTTCTTCCCGCTCCTTTCCGATGCGGTGGAGGCGCCTTCCGCGGAACAGGCCGGCGTCAAGCCGCGCGGCGGAAGCGAGACGATCCTGCTCGCTGAGGACAGCGACGACGTGCGCGCCATGCTGACCCGGGTGCTGCGCGATGCGGGGTACCGCGTGATCGAAACGAAGAACGGCGCCGAGGCCGTGGCTACCTTCGGCTCCGACGGCGGCGATGTGCGGCTGCTCCTCCTGGATGTGATCATGCCGGGACTGAACGGCAAGGAGGCCCTCGATGCGATCAAGAAGATCCGGCCCGATGTCCGAGCCCTCTTCATCAGCGGGTACACCGCCGACATCCTGGACCGGAGCGGCCTGCCCGCCGATGCCGTCGACTTCCTGCCTAAGCCGGTTCTCCCCTCGGTGCTCCTGAAGCGGGTGCGGGAGATCCTGGACCGGTAAGTCGGACGGAAGATAAATCCTTTCACCAGGAAGAGTGAGAAGAAAATCCACGACAAATCGATTGGACGCGGATGAGCGCGGATAACGTCTGATAAGAGAATGAAAGGCAACATCTTTCACCGCGAAGACGCGAAGAGCGCGAAGAAAAACAACTTGGACACGGATGAACACGGAAAGAATCTGATCAGATGCGAAAGACAATCATTTTTCACCACGAAGGACACGAAGAATGCGAAGAAAAGCATGGCGAGTAAATTAACCTCTGAGATCGCAAAGAACGCGGAGAACTTCCCGGCTCTTCAACAGAAGTGATGAGCAGTTGATTTTCTCGGCGAACACTGCGTCCTCTGCGGTTAATACCGTCCTGGTTCGCCTGTTGTGCTTCACGGTAACCTCTGTGCCTTCCGTGTAAATGCCGTTTCCGGCTTACTTTAGAAAGGTCATCATGCCACTCATCAGTCTGCAGCAAGTCAGCGTGGGATTCGGCGGTCCGCTTTTGCTCGAAGGGATCGATCTCGCGATCGAGCCGGGCGAGCGGGTCTGCCTTGTCGGCAGGAACGGCACCGGCAAGTCCACGATCATGCGCGTCATCACCGGCGAGATAAAGCCGGACAGCGGCATGGTCGTGTTCCAGCAGGGCTTGCGCACCGCGCTCCTGACCCAGGAGGTGCCGGTCAACATCCGTGGCAGCGTGTTCGATGTCGTCGCCGGAGCGTTCGGCGAGCAAGGGAACCTTCTTGCCGACTACCATCATGTAAGCGCCAAGCTGGCCCACGACCACAGCGAGAAGCTCATGGCCGAGCTCGAGGATGTGCAGCACCGCTTCGAAGCAGCAGGCGGATGGCAGATGCAACAGAAGGTGGACGAGATCCTGACGCGGCTGCAACTGCCAGAGGATGCGGAATTCTCCGAGCTCTCGGGCGGGCTCAAGCGGCGCGTGCTGCTGGCAAAGGCGCTGGCCGGCCAGCCGGATCTGCTGCTCCTCGACGAGCCGACGAACCATTTGGATATCGTTTCCATCGCCTGGCTCGAGGAGTTCCTTCTTAGCTACGGCGGGACGCTGCTCTTCGTGACCCACGACCGGGCGCTCCTGCAGAAGCTGGCAACGCGGATCATCGATCTCGACCGGGGACGGCTCACCAGCTGGCCCGGGAGCTACCGCTCCTATCTCGAGCTCAAGCAGGCGGCCCTGGATGCCGAGGCGACGGAGAACGCCAAATTCGACAAGAAACTCGCCGCAGAGGAAGTCTGGATCCGGCAGGGTGTCAAGGCGCGCAGGACCAGGAACGAAGGCCGTGTGCGGGCGCTCCAGGAGCTGCGTAGGATCAGGAGCGAACGGCGCGAGAAGATCGGCGGCGCCACGATCCAGGTACAGGAGGCGGAACGCACCGGAAAACTCGTCATCCAGGCCGAGAACGTGAGTTACGGCTACGCCGGCAAGCAGGTGATAGGGGATCTGTCCACGACCATTATTCGGGGCGACAAGATCGGCATCATCGGTCCGAACGGATCGGGCAAGACCACGCTGCTCAAGCTCCTGCTGGGCGACCTCGCTCCGCAGCAGGGGAAGATCAAACGCGGCACAAACATCGAGGTCGCCTATCTGGACCAGCACCGGGCCCAGCTTGACGACGAGAAGACGGTCCAGGAGAACGTGGCGTATGGCAGCGATTATGTGACCATCAACGGGAACAATCGTCATGTCATCGGCTACCTGCAGGATTTCCTGTTCGCTCCCGCCCGCGCCAGAAGCCCGGTGAAGGTGCTGTCCGGCGGGGAACGAAACCGGCTGCTGCTGGCCAAACTCTTCACCAAGCC
The DNA here is from genome assembly GCA_021814615.1 of Nitrospirota bacterium. GTDB lineage: Bacteria > Nitrospirota > UBA9217 > UBA9217 > UBA9217 > JAKAHZ01. Next base: position 9,675 of record JAKAHZ010000092.1, read on the forward strand.
TTCCAATGTGCTGGTGTTGGACGAGCCCACGAACGACCTGGACATCGAGACCCTGGACCTGCTGGAGGAGTTGCTCATGGAGTACCAGGGCACGGTGCTGCTGGTGAGCCATGACCGCGCATTCATCAACAACGTGGTCACGAGCACGCTGGTGCTCGAAGGCGAGGGCCGCGTGAGCGAGTACGTGGGCGGCTATGACGACTGGCTGCGCCAGAGCAAACGGAAGAGGGATGAACAGCCCGCAGCGGTAAAGGCGGAGGAGAAAAAAGAGCCGCCCCGATCGTCAACGGCCAAGCAGCGCAAACTGTCGTTCAAGGAGCAGAAGGAGCTGGATGAACTCCCGAAGCGCATCGGGGCGCTTGAGGAGGAGCAGCGAAAGCTCCATGCCACCATGGCGGACCCGACATTTTACCGCGAGAGCGGGAACAAGGTTGCTTCCACGACCACGCGGCTGGAGAACGTGGAGAAGGAGCTTGCCGAGGCGTACAAGCGGTGGGAGGAGCTGGAGGCGGTGAAGGGGTGAACTATCCGGTTTTCCTTCGATACTTGAGGACTAAATAAGCAAGAATGAGGCTATAAAGGCGAGGAAGCCTATGCCTGCAATGGTCAGGAGCGCCTTGTCTGTTTTGTCAACCTTCTCAAGAAGCCATTTCGTATCAATATCAAAGAGTGTATTACGAAAAGATCCTGCATGCCGAAATTTGATTGCCGCGAGGGCCAAGCCTGAAATAATCCCACAAATAGTCGTTAGCGTTTTCATTCGTTCATTGTGCCTTTCCAGGCATACAGCCTGAACCAAAAGTTATGGTTCAGGTTCAATCAGCCTGATTGAACCAGCATGCAAGTCGACTACGAGATTGCCGCGCTCCCTCCGGTCGCTCGCAATGACGGCTTCTTGATTATCCTCACCCGCCCTTTATCCCATGCTTTGCGATGATGTACAGAATCAGGGACGTGATGCCGCAGAGTACCAGGATCGTGAATGCCAGGTTCTTGCCGTACCAGAGGCTCTCGAACCATCGGTTCATCTCGTCGGCAAGCACCGCCGCCTTTCCGCCGTAGCGTTCCAGGTCGTGGATGTACCTCTTCGATTTCTCCTGCCCGGCCGGGTAGATCTTCCCTCCCACGATCTCGTAGGCACCGTCTTCGTCCTCATCAGGAGCAGTAATATAGATTGGTATGTCGCATGCGATGCCGATGAGCAGGACAATAATGCTGCTTATGAAGAGGCGTTTTTTGAGATTTCTTCGCTGTTCGTTCACGGGTTCCTGCTGAAGTTCTCTAACATCCGGCAAAGAAAATCAATTACCACGGAGACACTGAGGACAAGGAGAAAATCCTCGTATTCAAATTGCTTTTCTCTGTATCTCCATGCCTCTGCGGTAGGTTTCGAATTCTTGCCCTGTTTGCAACGATCGTACTCTAGACGCATCTTCCGCACTTGTCAACCGGTATCATTTTCCCTTCAGCAGGTCCTTGAGGTTCGCAAAGGGCTGGTAGGTTGCAGGCGCGTCCGGATCGCTGTCCGGTGCTGCAGTCCCGTCGAGCAGGTATTTCTGGTGTTCATTGTCATGGCAATAGAGGCAGAGCAGCTCCCAGTTGCTGCCGTCGGGCGGGTTGTCGTCGTGGTTGTGGTTCCGGTGATGGACCGTGAGCTCGCGCAGCTTCTTTCCCGAGAATTCGCGGCCGCACCGGCTGCAGACCGGCGGATAGAGCTTGAGCGCCTGTTCACGGTAGCCCTGCTCGCGCAGTTCACGCTGTTTCCTCGCTTCTGCGATCAGTTTGTTTTCAGTGTCCGGTTTCTTCTGCATATCAACCCCATCGTTCCCCGCTTCTATAGTAACACGTCTCTGCCGATAATGAAGTGCGCCAAAAAAGCCTTTGCCTGGCGCGGGAAAACCCTATACTATGGAAGCCATGCAGATCGAGCGCCTCGGGCTTCAGCACAAGGACCTCCTGTTCCAGCGGCTCAGGAACATCACCGTTCCGCTCTCCGAGTACAGCTTCGCCAACCTCTACCTGTTCCGGGAACAGCATGCCTACGAGGTCATCCTGGACGACCATGTGTTCATCCGCGGCAGGACCTATGACGGCCACCGGTTCCTGATGCCCACGGAGCCCCTGGACCGCATGGGCACGCAGTGCATCCGCGATCTCCTGGCGGAAGCGGACTTTCTCTTTCCCATTCCCGAGGCGTGGCTCGCTCATTTTCCTCCCGGGGAGTTCGAGGTCATCTTCCGGGAAGGCGACGCGGATTACCTCTATACCGTTGAGAAGATGAGCACCTATGCGGGAAGGAAGCTGCACAAGAAGCGGAACCTGCTGAAACAGTTCGTCGAGACCTACAAACACGAGGCGCAGCCGCTGACCGCCGAGCGGATCGGCGATGCCAAAAGCGTGCTTGAGGCCTGGCAGGCTGAGTCAACGCTCAATCCCGCGGAGAGCGACTATGGCCCCTGCCGCGAAGCGCTGGACCGGTACGATGAACTGGTCCTCTGCGGCGGCATCGTGTACGCCGACGGGGAGCCGGCGGGGTTCGTGCTGGGCGAGGAAGTCAACGACGAGACCTATGTGCTCCATTTCGCCAAGGCAAGGACCAGGTACAAAGGCGTGTACCAGTATCTCTTCAATTCCTTCGCCCGCGTGCTGCCTTCCCGGTACCGGTACCTGAACCTGGAACAGGACCTGGACAAGGAGAACCTGCGGGTGTTCAAGTCCTCCTATGTTCCCGATATAATGCTGCAGAAGGCGCGGGTGCAACTGAGAAAGCCATGACCGACCCCACGCTGCGCAGGATCGAATTCACCTTCCTGGCGATTCTGATAGTCCTGGGCCTTGCTGCCTCGGTTGCGCGGAACGCCGTGTGGCGCAGTCCCGTCGGCGCCTGGAACGATGCCGTTGCCAAGGCTCCGGCAAAAGCGCGTCCGTGGTATCAATTGGGTCTGGCCTATGCCCGGGCAGGCGAGCGCGATCTGGCCATCGTCTACCTGGGACGGGCGAAGAAGCTCGATCCCGTATTCTTTCGAAGCAAAACGCCGAAGGCCGAGGATTATCAGCAGCAAGGAATGCTGGAGGATGCCGAGGTGGAGTACCGGGCCCGGGTTCGCGAATCGCCGGGCGATCCGGTTCTGCATAACCGGCTGGGGTGCGTGCTCTACGGGCTCGGACGGACTGGCGAGGCGGATCGCGAGTTCAAGACCGCCCTCGCTCTCGATCCATCCTATGCCGAGGCGTACGCCAACCGCGCTGCGGTGGAGTTCGATGCCGGCGCCTTCCTGCCGGCCTTCGAGGATCTGCGGCGGGCGGTGAGCCTGAAACCGGAGAGCGTTGAACTGCATCTGCGGCTTGCGGTCACTCTGGAGCGGCTCGGACGGAATGATGAAGCCGCGGCGGAGTATGCGGCGGCATTGATGCGGGACCCTGGTAGCGGAGAAGCGCGGAACAGCCTGGAACGCCTTACGGGTCGGGAAACATCTGCCGGCCGATGAGTGCTTCGTGATTTCGATGAGGAATCGGTGAAGGGGGGCGGCTCAGGGTTTGCCCGCGCTGGCTTCGTGCCAGTGGCAGACGATGATGGGCGAGGCGGGATCTTTGCGGCGTCCGGGGCGAACGTGGGCAGGCTCGGTTTTCCAGGCGTGACTGCAGAGCGTGCAGGATATGCCGAGGTTTCCGGGGCACGTTGCCGCCGTGATCACGCCGTTCCTGATTGTCGCGTCCACGATCTCGATGCTTCGTGATTTCTTGATGCCGATGCCGTGCATGGACGCACTATAGTGCAATTCAGCCTTCCTTGGTATACCCCGGACGGGGTATTTTCAGGGGATCGGGCAGGATATAAAATAGTTGCCGTGCATGACAATTGGGGTCTTGGCGTTCCCGGTGATTGTTCGTCAAGAAACCACTCATGCTCTGGGGAGGGCACGATGACACTGACGGAAACGGAACTGAAGCGGTACACGCGCCAGATGATGATCGAGGGCTGGGGCGAGGAAAAGCAGAAGAAGTTGAAGAAGTCGACGGTTTTCATAGCAGGCGCCGGCGGCCTGGGATCGCCGGTCTCGATCTATCTCGCCGTGGCGGGGATCGGGAACATCCGGATCTGCGATTTCGATTCACCGGACTGGTCGAACCTGAACCGTCAGATCCTGCACGATCACACGCGGATCGGCACCAACAAGGCGGTCTCCGCCAAAATGACGCTGGAACGGCTGAACGGAGAGATCAACGTCACCGCGTTCACGGACAAGATCGTCGCCGAGAATGTGGACGAGCTTGTGGGCAATGCAGACATCATCCTGGATTGCATGGACAACTTTCCCACGCGCTACCTCCTGAATGAGTCCGCGCGGCGGAAGAAGATCCCCTTGGTTTACGGCAGCATCTGGGGGATCGACGGCAGGCTGTCGTTCATCCATTCTCCCGAGACACCCTGCCTGCGCTGCATCTTCCCTGAAGCGCCGCCGAAGGAGGTCTTTCCCGTGATCGGCGCCACGCCGGCGGTCATCGGATCGCTCCAGGCGCTCGAAGCGCTCAAGTATCTCTCGGGAACGGGCGCGAATTTGAAGAGCCAGCTT
>JAKAHZ010000093.1 GCA_021814615.1 Nitrospirota bacterium
ACCATTGCTGCTACATCGGAAGGAAAACGAACAAGCGCTACCGTTTTGGCCACGAGGAAGTGATCGGGAAGCTGGGCTCCCTCCTCGTCTTTCACACGCCGGTGAGCGGCGTGTTCCGATCAGCCATCGGCGATTACGGGTACCTCGTTCGCTCGCCTCAGATGGACGACATCCGCAAGGCCATATCGATCGTGCATGAAACGACCACCTGAGGAACATCAACCCATTGAACCGCGAAGGACGCGAAGGTCGCGAAGAAAAACAGGTCAAAGAAGAGGCGCATTCTTTGTGTCTTCGTGGCTTCGTGTGAGAATAAGATTATGTTTCCGTATTCGAGGTGTTGATTTCATCCGTGGCAAAAAGGGTTCGGTGCTGATCGTATGAATCGCGAATACCACAAATGGCACAGCCCGCACCTGGGCCAGGAGATGGAACTGCTGGTGTACGGCCGTAGCGGGCAGCCTTTCATCGTTTTTCCCACGTCTTCAGGCCGATTCTTCGACTTCGAGAACAACGGCATGGTGCAGGCAGCGGAGCGGTTCATCGAGAGCGGCCTGGTCCGGCTTGTCGCCGTGGACAGCAACGATGCCCAGTCCTGGGATGCCAAGTCCAGGCCGCCGGAAGAACGGGCCAGGCGGCACAACGACTATGACCGGTACATCGTCGAGGAGGTTGCGCCGTTCATCTCGCAGACCGGCGGATCTCAGCGCAGGATCATGTGCACCGGCTGCAGCATGGGCGCGTCTCACTCGGTTCTCTTCTTCTTCAAGCATCCCCAGGTCTTCAAAGGGACCATCGCCCTGAGCGGGGTGTACGATTTCCGGTTCTTCCTGGACCACTACGATGGCAATGATCTTACGGTGTATTACAACAATCCCCTCGATTTTCTGCCGCAGGTGACCGATCCTGCGGTCCTTGCCAGCTACCGGAACAGCGATATCATCATCTGCGTGGGCCAGGGCGCCTGGGAAGAGCCGATGATCGCCGATACGCTCCGGATGCGCGATATTCTCCAGGCAAAGGGCATTCCCTGCTGGATAGACCTGTGGGGCCATGACGTGAACCACGACTGGCCCTGGTGGCGGCGGCAGTTCCCCTATTTCCTGAGCAAGCTCTACGGCGCAGCTTGAGGCCGGGCGATCCCTTCCTCTCGCCACCTGTCTGCATGCCTCTCTCCCGTCCTCTCCCGGCAGGTACGGAAAAGCTCCGGGTGTATAATTCATACGGGAATGCATACTGCGGGTATCGATATCAGATGCAGCCCGCGAAGAAACCACAGCGCTTCCTCACGACTGCGTCTGATTAGCAGGCAAGGAGGAAGCAATGTTCCTATTTCCGAAACGCACTACGATAATCGCCCTCGGGTTCGTCTCCCTCCTTCTCACCTCCTGCGCAACTGCTTACCGGGAAAAGCCGCTGCCGTTCAAACTGCCCGAAGCCTACCCGAACTCGCAGGAGTTCGGCGGTGCGGTGATCGGCGTGCGTGCGTTCAGCGATGCAAAGGAGGCAAAGGAGAGTTTCGGATTTGACGTGATCGCTGCAGGCATGCTGCCCGTGGAGATCGTGATCGACAACAAGGGGGCGCACCCCATCGAGATCAACGGCAGCCAGACGTTCCTCGAGGACAAGGGAAGCAACCTCTGGCCGGTGCTGAGCCAGAACCTGGCCTATGAGCGGGCAACGAAGTACGCCCAGACCAAGGAGACCTTTACCGGCGCGGCTCAATCGGGGTTCTTCGGGGCAGCGGCCGGCGCGGCCATCGGCGCGGCCATCGGCATCCTGACGGGCCATGATATCGGCAATACCATCGGCAAAGGCGCTGCCCTCGGCGCTATCGGCGGAGGCCTGGCGGGCGGCGCCCAGTCCTATCAGGCCGGCGATGCGCGCCACGCCATCGTCGAGGATCTGCGCCAGAAGTCGTTGCAGTCCAAGTCGGTCGCATCGGGGACGCTGGCCTACGGATTCATCTTCTTCCCTGCCGAGGCGAAGACGGCGAAATCGCTTCGCGTGCAGCTTGTGGAGCGGGACACTGGAAAGTCCCAGGTCATGAATTTCGCTCTCTAGGATGCGTGAGGGCGGGGAAGAAAAGAATCGGAAAGAGCCCGATGCAATGCGCAACAATCCTGTCGCGGGCGCGGTTGCGGGAGAGAGTACAGCGATGTAAGCTAAACATGGGAGAAAGGAGAAACCATGAGAACAGGTTTGTCCATTATAATCGCGGCGGCAGGGCTGCTCCTGACTCCGCCGGCAGCATGGACAGCGGACAGCGGAACGATGACAGCGCAGGCGGGACAGGCGCCCGCGCCGGTCGCGCAGCCGCTTGTACGGGAAGGCGAGTTCGCGCTCAAGCTTGCCGCCATGCTGGATCTGGGAACGCCGACGGAAGAAGCGGTTGCAGAGGATACACTCGCCAAGGCCGGGGTGGCTCCGCTGAACGGATGGCTGTCGGACTATCCCATGACCCCGCAGATCGTCGGCCAGCTCGACGATGCAATCTCCAAAGCAGCCGGTCAGGGCAGAATTCCCATGAACTCGCAACAGGCGATCAAAGGTTTGTACACGCTTACCGCGCAATTCAATCTGCCGACACCGGCAAGCATGGCGCCGGCCAGGAAGGAACCGGCAGCGCAGGCGCCGCAGGTTGCCCGGCCGGTGGTGAACAACTACTATTACAACCAGGGGCCGCCGGTGATCACCTACTATCCGCCGCCGCCGGATTATGTGTACCTGTACGACTGGGTTCCCTATCCGGTTTGGTGGTTCGATGTGTGGTGGCCGGGATTCTATATCTGCCATGACTTCACGACCATCGTCGTCGTCCAGCAGCGGCCCGTTGTGGTGACGAACCATGTCGTTGATCCCGAAACCCGTAGGGTCGCCTACGTTGATCCGGTCGGCAGACGGACCGCCGTCACAGGCGCGCCGGTACGGCCGGTTACCGTTCTGCGCACGGACAACGGCGCAAGTTACCGGACCGTGAGCGATTTCCGCGGGACGGGACGCATGAGTTCGTCGGCGATCGCTCCCGTTGAACGCAGGGGCCCGGGATTCAGCACGCCCTCCGCCCGGACGGGAGCCGAGCATATCTACTCGCGGATCATGACGGATCAGAACGCAGCAGGCATGCGCAGCATGCCGGAGCGGCGAAGCGCGCCCATGGTCATGCCCTCCGAACGGGCGATGGAGAAGCCGGCGTCACCGCAGGCGGACAATTCCTTCCGCTCCTTCGGCGGGCAACAGCAGTCGTTTTCACGCGGAGGCGAGGGCAGGACCTCTCTGTACACGCCGCCACCCGGTGCGCAGCGAGAGCATGGATTCGAGTCGGGCAGGCCGTTCAGTTACCCGGGAACCTCCCCCGGCAATGAACGGCGCATCAGCCCCATGTCGCAGTCCCAGACTTTTGGCGGCTACAGCGGAATGCGCGGCGGATATGAAGGCGCGCCGGGCGGAGGGTATGCGAACCGGAGGCAAGGGAAAACGGAAATGGGCCATTCAACTCCCGGCGGTTTCTGCAGAGGGAACTGCTGAGAGGTCGACAAAGATCAGCGTCTGCTGATACCTGTCTTACGTTGGGGCGGAAGAAGTCGTTCCGCCCTTTGTTTAATCGGGCTTCTTCGTTCGCAGATACTTCACTCCGGTCCAGATCAGGACGATCGCGAAGATCACGCGCAGGGTGGCTTCAGGCAGGCGGAGGGCAAGGGTGCTGCCGAAATAGGTCCCGATGAGGATTCCCGGGATCAGGCCCGCGAGCAGACCTGACTTCACGTTTTCCAGTTTCGCGTGAGTATACGCGCCTACAGCGCCCGCAGGAACCATGGCGAGGAGGGAGCTGCCCTGGGCCAGGTGCTGGCTGAATCCGGCCAGGAGCACCATGGCGGGGACCATGATGGTCCCGCCGCCAACACCCATCATGCCGGAAAGAAACCCGGTGAACACGCCCGTCAACAGCAGGATCATGATCTTCGGCCAGCCGTTGTCCAGACCGGCAACGTGCGGCAGGTAGGGTTTCACGAGCATGAGGAGGGAAACGAGGATCAGGAAACCGCCGAAGGAACGTTTGAGCTTCCATTCGGGCAGGGAATGGGCGAAATGAGCGCCGGCCCGCGCGGTGATGATGGCTGTCGTGGCAAGCGCGGCTGCCGCAGGCACATCCACCGTACCCTTGATCGCATAGGTCAGGGCGCCCGCAATGCCGGTGAAGACCAGCGCGACAAGGCTCGTGCCGTGGGCCTGGTGCTGGGTGAGCCTGAGCACGCCGGTCATGAGCGGGATCATGACGACTCCGCCGCCCAAGCCTACGAGCCCGCCGAAGAGACCGGCTGCAAGACCAATGAAAAGATGAGTAAGCACCAATCTCGAAATCACAAACTCGAAACAATATCCAAGCACGAATCAGCGAACGAGAACGTAACCAATACATTCCATCAGGAGAACCGGCTGACGAGCGGCTGCGCGGAAGCGGATGTGTTTAGCAGGCTGCTGAAAAAGTCTTTTTGCTGTCTTTGCGAGCGAAGCGAAGCAAACTCGTAGTCAAGGATTTCAAGGCGCTATACGAGATTGCTTCGTCGCAAAATCGCTCCTCGCAATGACAATTCTGGACTTTTTCGGCAAACTGTTAGGAGTTCGTACTTGGAAATGCGGATTTGCCGCTAATCGTTCGGCTTCAGCTCGTCGCTATGGATGGGCCGCATGGTATCGGCAAACTCGTTGGCCGCGGTGATGCCCACTTCCTGGAGCATGCGCTTCTTCGTGTCCCTTACCAGGTCGGGAGAGACGCCGAGAGACGCGGCGAGTTCGGCAAGGGGCTGCTGCCCGGCGAAATGACGTTCCGCGATCAGGATCTTGAGGAAGTCTGCCTGAATGATCGAGCGCAGTTCATCGTCGGCAATGGTATACGATTCGTAAGCTTCTTTCAGTTTCTTGCCCGAGGCGACAGCCTCGCGAAAGGCCTTCACGGCCTCTTCGTAGATCCTGCTTTCCTCGTTCGTGAATTCCTTGAAATCGATTTCAGGCATATCCGCCTGTTTCTTTTCCTTCTTTTTCTTCATACCGTGAACCTTTCAGGATGATCCGCAGGAACCAAGCTTTCCCCGCTTGTTCCGCAGATAGGATTGTTCCATTCGTTACAACGTTCTTCTCTTCTCCATGGGCCTGCGTTCGGGCACGTGGCGGTGTTCGATCTTTCCTTCGTTCCAGTCCACGGACACATAGAGCTCGCAGTAGCAGCTGCCATATTCCTTGATATCCGGATCGCGGTACACGCAGGGGCAAAAGATGTCCTTGTCCTTCTCCTTGTCGGCCCATGCCAGTCGGCAGGGGCAGGAGCGGTAGCCGTAGCGCTGTTCGTTGGTCAGGAGGCCGCGCATGATGTCCATCACGAACTCCCGGTCCTTGTTCAGGCGGATGCCCTGCGAGACGGCGTACTTGGAAAGAATATCGTAAAGCTGCTCAGGCGTCATGACTGTTCTTCCATGGCCTTGCGGATGCGTTCCTCGTTGAACCCGACGACGACCTTGTCGTTAATGCAGATCGTGGGAAAACTGCAGTCAGGATTCAGTTTCCGGACCTCGTCCATGACCTTCTCCCGCTCTTCGCCGGTCAGAAGATCGACATCGGTGAACTCCACGGCGATCCCCAGTTCCTTGAAGAACTTCTTGGTCCTGTTGCAATGGGAGCAGGTGCTGAGCGTGAATAGGCGTATTTTCAACTGGTCCGGCATGGCCGATCTCCTGAAACCATCGTGAAAAACTATAACATGCCGGCGCCGGGGATTGCAAGAGAATCAGGGGCTGTCTTGACAAGCGCGAGTGACGGTTCTACCATAAAAACAGAGGGAACCGGGGGGCGGAAAGGAAGGTGTTCCTATGACGGTCCTCGAAAACCTGAAGGTTCAGGGAAGAACGATCCCGCTAACGGAGCATGGCTATCTGGGGCGGTTCGACGACTGGAGCGAAGCTGTCGCAGCGGCCTTGGCGCAACGGGAAGGGGTGGGCGATCTGACGCCGGACAAGCTGGATGCCTTGCGGTTCATCCGCTGGTATTACCGGAACTACAACTATTTTCCCATCTTCCGGGCCGTGTGCAAGCAGGTGCACCAGCCAAGCAATTGCCTGGAAGAAGGATTCATCAATCCGCTGATCGCCTGGAAACTCGCAGGATTGCCGGCGCCCGAAGAGCCGATCATCAGCCTGCTCGAAGCAGGGCAGTCGCCGGGGTAATGAGAAGACCTATTTCGCCACGAAGGCACGAAGTCACCAAGGAAGAGCGCAAAACTCCGAAGTAGCGGTCTTCTTGGAGTCTTCGAGCCTTTGCGGCAAAGTTGCCTGGTGAGGGAGGGCCGGTGTCATGAAGCAAGTGAAATCATTGTTGTGGGGCGCTTCGCTCCTGCTCCTGGTGGGGTGCGCTCCTGTTCTGGACAGAAGGCTTATGGACGAAGGGACGCGCGAGTTCAATCCCTCGCACCTGGTCGAAACGCCTGAAGCGTTCAAGGATCATCTCTTCATTCTGGGCGGCGTCATCGTGGGGACAAAACTGACGGAAGAGGGATCGCAGATCGAAGCGCTTTTCGTTCCCGTTGACAAGTACGGCAATCTTGAAGACCCCGCGCGGTACGGCGGCAGGTTCCTGGCGATCTATCCCAAGTCCAGGGGATTGCTCGATCCGATGATCTACAAAAAAGGTCGGGAAATAACCATTGCCGGCGATTTTTCCGAGGCGCGGCAGGCGAAGATCGACGAGATGTCCTATACCTATCCGGTCTTCATCATTCGCCAGATTCATCTCTGGGATGAGTATCAGACCTACACGGGACCCTATCCGTACTATTACTATCCCTATGCCTATCCCGGATGGTATTCTTCGCCCTGGTGTTATGATCGCTGGGGCAGGCCTTTTGCCTGCGGACCGGGACCTTTCTGGCCCTATGGACCGTGGTAAGAGACGACAAGGTGACACGGTGACGGGGAGACAGGGAGAAAAAAAGACACGGAGACAGGGTGACAAGGAGACACGGAGAAGAGACGAGAACCTCTCTGCTGATTACTTTTTCATGATGATCCTCTTTTTCCAGTCCTTGCCTTTTGCCGGGAAATCGCCCCGGCAATGAGCGCCCACGCTTCCCTCCCGGCTGAGTGCCGAGCGCGCAATCAGGAGCGAGGCCTGGATCATGTTTTTGAGCTCCAGAGCAGCCCGGTCCAAAGGCGGGTTCTTGATCATCCGGTCCCATTCCTTCAGCTTCTTGAGCGCATTCGTTATTCCCTTTTTGTCCCGCACGATCCCCACCTGTTCCCACATGATCTTGCGCAGCGATTGGCGGATGTAGTCGATATCCGAGGCGGTGAAGACATCCTCGGTGCGGCGCTCGAGCGCCCTGAGCAGCCGCTTCGGCGGAAGGGGACGCTCCCGCCGGGCCGCGTACCGCGCTGCGCCCAAACCCGCCCGTTCGCCGAACACGAGGCCTTCGAGCAGGGAATTGCTCGCCAGGCGGTTCGCGCCGTGCACGCCCGTGCAGGCAGCTTCGCCTGCGGCAAAAAGCCCCGGAACGGTCGTGGCGCCCCAGAGGTCCGTGCGCACGCCGCCCATGGTGTAATGCGCAGCAGGGGAGACCGGCACGGGCGCTGCCGTGATGTCGATGCCGTAGCTCATGCAGGTGCTGTAGATGCGGGGGAACCGCTTGCGCACATAGTCGGGGGAGAGGTGCGTCATGTCGAGGAACACGTGGTCCGCGCCGGTGGCCAGGAGCTCGGCATGGATCGCCCGGGTCACCACGTCGCGCGGCGCCAGCTCGCGCGCGGGGTGGTACCGGTCCATGAAGCGGAGTCCGTGGATGTTTCGCAGCATGCCTCCTTCGCCGCGCATGGCCTCGGAGAGCAGGAAGCTCGGCGTGCCGTGTCGGTAGAGCGCCGTGGGGTGGAACTGGACGAACTCCAGGTCCATGAGCTCGGCACCGGCTCTCCAGGACATGGCAATGCCGTCGCCCGTGGCAACGGGCGGATTGGTCGTGCGTTCGAAGAGCCTGCCAGCGCCGCCGGTGGCCAGGAGCACCGCGCGGGCCATGATCACCAGGACCTTCTCCTCCTTCTGCCGGACGACCACGGCGCCGATGCACCGGCCCTCAAGGTCGATGATCAGGTCGCGCGTGAAGGCGAAGTCGATCTTCGTGGTCCTGCCTGCCTGGCGCACCTTGTCCGTCAGGACCCGCAGGATTTCCTTGCCCGTGGAGTCCCCGTGGGCGTGCAGGATGCGCCGCTTGCTGTGCGCCGCCTCCTGGGTGAAGGCGAGCTTGGAGCCCTCCTGGTCGAACTCGGCGCCCCAGGCGATCAGCTCGCGGATGCGCATGGGGCCTTCCTCGACGAGGGTGCCCACGGATTTGCGGATGCAGAGGCCGTCGCCCGCGCGGATCGTGTCCTCGAAGTGGATCTCGATCTCGTCCTCGTCCGAGAGCACCACGGCCACGCCGCCTTGGGCATACTCGGTGCTGCTCTCGAGCGGCGCGTCCTTGGTCACCACGATGACCTCGCCGTTCCGGGCGAGCTCGATCGCCGCCCGGAGGCCGGCAACGCCGCCGCCGATGATCAGGAAGTCGGTGGAAAGTTGTTCGAGGGAATAGGACATAAAATCAGAATCCAGGAGTCAGGAGTCAGTAGCCAGAAGCCAGGAGTCAGTACCCAGTACCCAGTACCCAGTACAGAAACAGGAGTCAGGAGCCAGCAGTCAGAAGCCGGGATAAAGAGAAGTCGGACCCCGCTGTTCTCCTGGCTCCTGGATTCAGGCTTCTGTCTCCTGAATCTATTGTCTCTGCGGCAGCTGTTGTTCCACCGGCACGAAAGGGTTCTTTCCTTCAACGCCCATGAGCTTGAAGGCCTGGGGATCGAAGGCAAGCGTGCCGCGGGCGCCGTCCTTCACGATCTTGCCTCCCGAGGTCTGCCATTCCCCTTCCCAGGTGAAGACCGCCTTGATGTCGCCTTTCTGCTGCACCATGATCAGCATGCGCGAATACTGGACCGAGAACTTGATGGTCTGATAGGTCGAGAATACCGAGTCAACGGATTTGCGCAGGTTCTCGCGATCCGGATAAGAGATCGAGACCTTGTCCATTAATCCGTCGATGTCCCGGCGCTCGTAAGCCGAAGCCAGGTCGCGGACCGACTGGACGATCCCCTCGCCCTGGATCCCCGCCTGTTTCAACGGTTCTTTTGCGCAACCGGCAAGCACGGCGAGGAGGAAGAGTACGACGAATAATCTGCGGATCATGATGCCCCCTTTTTCAACAACAAATCGGAAACTCTGGACATGCGGGTTTTGTGTAAAAGCTTTTTAAGCCATTGACCTTCCCCCCTGCGACCATTCCCGTCATGCGAACGAGTCCGAGGGAAAAGCATTTCGGACTGTCTGAGCCCGAAGGGCGAGTTTCCGAAATGCCCCGAGGACGACCGAGCATGATGGATCAGAATGGTCGCTGGGTGCCATTCTTTGGCGCCACCTTTCTTCGGGCAAGCAAGAAAGGTGGCTGGAAGGTTGTCTCAGGCTTGATAATACAGCATAATTCGGCTATTGAGATATTTTTCTACCCACAGGAACGTCAGAAGAGCCTCATTTGTGAGTCATTTGTTATTTGGCGCTTCGTCATTCCTACAGGATCTTCTTCAGGAACTGCCCCGTGTACGACGTTTTCACCTTCACCACGCTCTCCGGCGTCCCTTCCGCAACGATCTCGCCGCCGCGCTCGCCGCCCTCGGGGCCCAGGTCGATGATCCAGTCCGCGGTCTTGATCACATCCAGGTTGTGCTCGATCACGACCACCGTGTTGCCCGCGTCCACGAGCCGTCCCAGCATGTCCAAAAGCCGCTGGGTGTCGGCGAAGTGCAGGCCCGTGGTCGGCTCGTCCAGGATGTAGAGCGTCCTGCCCGTGGCGCGGCGCGAAAGCTCCTTCGAGAGCTTGACGCGCTGCGATTCGCCGCCCGAGAGCGTGGTGGCGGACTGGCCGAGGGTGATGTAGCCCAGGCCCACGTCCATCAGCGTCTCGAGCTTGTTGCGCACGGCAGGCACATTCTGGAAGAATTCCTGCGCCTGCTCCACATTCATGGCCAAGACCTCGGCGATGTTCTTCCCTTTGTATTTCACGTCCAGGGTCTCGCGGTTGTACCGGGAGCCCTTGCACACGTCGCAGGTCACGTACACGTCGGGCAGGAAGTGCATCTCGATCTTGATCAGGCCGTCGCCTTCGCAAGCCTCGCACCTGCCGCCCTTCACGTTGAAGCTGTACCGGCCGGCTTTGTACCCGCGCACGCGCGATTCCGGCAGGCCCGCGAAGAGGTCGCGGATCGGGCTGAACGCCCCCGTGTAGGTCGCCGGATTGGAGCGCGGCGTCCTGCCGATGGGCGACTGGTCGATGTCGATCACCTTGTCGATGTGCTCCAGGCCTTTGATGTCGTCGTGTTTTCCCGCGCGTTCGGTGGAACGATAAAGCCGCTGGGCCAACGCGCGGTACAGAATGTCCACGACGAGCGTGCTCTTGCCCGAGCCCGAGACGCCGGTGACGCAGGTGAGCACGCCGAGCGGGAACTTGACGGTCAGGTCCTTGAGATTGTTCTCCGTGGCGCCGGTGACGGCGATGAATTTCTGGGGATCGCGACGCTTCTTCGGCGTGGCAATGGCAAGCGTACCGGCGAGATACTTGCCGGTGAGCGATTTCGGATTCTTCTGGATCTCCGCCGGAGTGCCCTCGGCAACCACCTCGCCGCCGTGCACGCCCGCGCCGGGCCCCATGTCGATCACCCGGTCGGCCATGCGGATCGTCTCTTCGTCGTGCTCCACCACGAGCACCGTGTTGCCCAGGTCCCGCAGCCGGATCAGCGTGTCCAGGAGCCGCTTGTTGTCCCGTTGGTGCAGGCCGATGGACGGCTCGTCCAGGATGTAGAGCACGCCCACGAGGGACGAGCCGATCTGGGTGGCCAGGCGGATGCGCTGGCCCTCGCCGCCGGAGAGCGTGGCGGACCCGCGGTCCAGGGTGAGGTAGTCCAGGCCCACGTGGATCATGAATCCCAGCCGCTCGCGGATCTCCTTCAGGATGCGCTTGGCGATGGCCGCTTCCTTGTCGGTGAGCTTGAGGCTGCCGAAGAAGTCCATCGATCTGAGCACGCTCATCTGCGTGATCTCGTGGATGTTCTTGCCCGCCACCTTGATGCTCGTCGATTCCTTCCGGAGCCGGCTGCCCTTGCAGTCCGGGCAGGTCTGGTAGTTCATGTACTGTTCCAGCTCCCACTGCGTCGCGAAGGAGTCGGTCTCGTCGTACTTGGCCTTGAGCGTGGGGATCACGCCCTCGAAGGTGCAGGCGCGGCGGCCGGAGTGGGACCCTTTGTCGGCCTCCTGCGCTCCGTAGAGCAGGGTCTTGAGCTCGTGCTGCTTCAGGTCCCTGACCGGCTGGTTCCAGTCGAACCCGCAGACCTCGGCAAGGTCTTTCAGCATCTCGAAGTGATGGACCGAGGTGCGCTTGGCCCAGGGCTTGATGGCGCCCTCGCGGAGCGACAGGTTCTTGTTCGGGATCACGAGCTCGGGATCGAATTCGAGGAGCCCTCCCAGGCCGTCGCAGGTCGGGCAGGCGCCCTGGGGGCTGTTGAAGGAGAAGCTGTTCGGCGCGATGTCGGGATAGCTGATGCCGTCCACGGTGCAGGCCAGCTTCTCGCTGTACAGCCGGTCCTCCTGCTTGTCCACGAGGTTGATCACCACCAGGCCGTCGGCCTGCTTGAGCGCGGTCTCGACGCTTTCGGCCAGCCGGCGCTCGATGCCGGGCTTGACCAGGGCCTGGTCGATCACGATCTCGATGTCGTGCTTCTTCTTCTTGTCCATGGGGACCGGCTCGGAAAGGTCCCTGATCACTCCGTCCACGCGCGCGCGCACATAGCCCGAGGCGCCGGCTGCCATCAGCTCTTTCCGGTACTCGCCCTTCCTGCCGCGCACGATAGGCGCCATGACCTGGATGCGCGTCTCCGGCGGGAAGGCCATGACGCTGTCGGTGATCTGCTGGACCGTCTGTGCCGAGATCTCCCTGCCGCAGATGTAGCAGTAGGGCTTGCCGACGCGCGCGAAGAGGAGCCGCAGGTAGTCGTAGATCTCCGTCACCGTGCCGACGGTGGACCGGGGGTTCTTGCTCGTGGTCTTCTGCTCGATGGCGATGGCGGGAGAGAGGCCGTCGATGGAATCCACGTCGGGCTTGTCCATCTGGCCCAGGAACTGGCGGGCATAGGCGGAGAGGCTCTCCACGTACCGGCGCTGGCCTTCGGCGTAGATTGTGTCGAAAGCGAGGGAGGATTTGCCCGAGCCGGAGAGGCCGGTGATCACGACGAGCTTGTCGCGGGGGATCTCGAGATCGATGTTTTTGAGGTTGTGCTGGCGGCAGCCCTTGATGATTAATTTATCCATACAAAAACCATTTCTGCCACGAAGGCTCGAAGGCGCGAAGAAAAACTCTTCACCACGGAGGCACGGAGAAAGCGTTGCGAAAAGAACAAAATGAACGACGAGATTGCTTCGCTTCGCTCGCAATGACGGCCTGGGGCTTACGATCATGGATCGCAGGCCGGATAGAAATTATACTCCCCGCAAAGGAAGGGAGTAAAGGGAATTGTCGGTTCCACCTCCCGGTGGGGAGACCTCCCCGGCGGGACCGCATGCTTTTCCTTGCCAAGTGCCCGTATTTATATTATTCTCAAGCACGATGAAACGAGAAGAGAACAACGACCGCCTATCCTGCCCGCCGGAGGTGCTCCGGCTGGTCGAGAACTTTTCCCGGCACGTGGAAGCCTACAAGGCGGGCCAGTACAACGAGACCCAGCTCCGGCGGGAATATGTCGATCCCTTGTTCGAGGCCCTGGGCTGGGACATCGCGAACCGCGCGGGCATCGCCGAGGCGTACAAGGACGTGATCCACGAGGACGCGATCAAGATCGGGTTTATATGCCAGGTACACTAAAACCAAAGAAATATGGTGAACTATGGTCACGCGAGGAGCTGATACTTGCATTTGGCTTGTATTGCCGAATTCCCTTCAAAAATACGAAGGCGAATAACCCTGCTGTTATAGAATTAGCAAAATTGCTTCATCGTTCTCCCGCAAGCGTTGTCAGAAAGCTTGGCAACTTCGGGTCTTTTGATCCCGCATTGCAGATAAGGCAAGTAACGGGTCTGGTTCATTCAAGTAAGCTAGATCGTGAAGTCTGGGACGAGTTTCATGACGATTGGAATAAGCTCGTTTTGAAGGAAAGAGAATTGAGAGATGCGATCGGGTTGCAGCCGAAAAACGGGAGCGATGCTGTAGAACTATTTGTTCGGCCACAAGGGCCATCGGAGAAGTCTGTCACGAGAAAAGCAAGAATCCATCAATTGTTTTTTCGGGACGCCATCCTCAGTAGTTATGAAGATACTTGCTGCATTACCGGCTTGGGAATACGCGAATGTTTGATAGCGAGCCATATTATTCCTTGGAGCACAAGCGAGAATTTACGTGCTGATCCCCACAATGGCCTATGCTTAAGTGCCACCTTTGATCGTTTGTTCGATAGCGGTCTTATTACTATCACGCATGATCTGTTTGTTGTTGTCTCAAAGCGTTTGCGGAATTCTAGCGATAAACGAACGATGGACCTGATATGCCAATACCATGGAGCGCCTATAACGCTGCCTCGGAGATTTTTGCCTATGCCTGAACATCTGAAGTGGCATCAAGATAATATTTTTCAAGGTTAATTTGAACTTATGTCAAAAATGGTTTGGCATTAAAAAGCCCTCGCGCTCGCTGAGGCGAAATCCAAAACACTTGATAAATCCTAGATTCCCGTTTTCATGGGAACGACGGTCAGAAATCCTCTGCGGAATAACATAATGTTGATATAGGTCCAACCAAAAAGGAGAAAAAGCCATGAATACTCCTGATAGCATTACTAACCTTGTCGAGGAATATAAAACCATATTAAAACCAGCAGTAAAGATATCGGCAGACTATATCAACCTTGATTCTGATAAGATCGAGGATTTGCTCGTTGCAGAAGGAGAGTGGACTCCGAGCGCTGCGGAGCATCTACTTCGTCTATCGAAAGATTATGGCTCATTTATGCTGCGAAATGCGTTGGCTCTTTCATTGGCGCTTGAGATTGAGGATGGTGCTCTGGGTTTCTGAGGTGAG
>JAKAHZ010000094.1 GCA_021814615.1 Nitrospirota bacterium
ATGTCACGGGATACGGCGAGATCGTCCGGGTAGACCGGCTGAGAACGGGCGACGAACGGTATCTCTACGGCGTCAAATTCACGAATATCGATGAAGAATCGAAGAAGTCGATCCGGACGACCGTCGGGCACACCCGACGGAGCAAGGCATCCTGAGGGAGTGCTTGGCGGTTCCGGTGATGAAAGATGGTGCCGGGGAGGGGTATGGAGCGGAAGAGATTCGAAAAGCTCGTCGAGCGATCGCTCGAACGGCTGCCCGGGAAGTTCATGAAGGAACTGAAGAATATCATCATCGATATCGAAGATGAACCGCCGCAGGAGATTCTCGATGACATGGGCATCGAGGAGGGCGGATTGTACGGCCTCTACCAGGGCACGCCCCTGACCGAGCGTGAATGGAACTTCGGGAACATGCTGCCCGACCGGATCGTGATCTACCAGGGGCCCATCGAGCGCGACGCGCGCACCGACGAGGAGGTCGAGGAGATGGTGCTCGACACGGTAGTGCATGAGATCGGGCACTATTTCGGGTTCGATGATGAGGCGCTGTATGAAATTGAGGACGAAAAAGCGAGAAAGAAGAAGCAGCGGTAGAATTGCCGCGAAGGCTCTAAGACAAGAATGAAAAGATGACGGAGCGCTCGCCCGGATTCCTGCTGAAGCCTGCCCCAGAGGTTAAAAAGGGGTGGGAATGATGAATTGCATTACGGCATTACATACTGTTTCGAGACTTCTATTTATACCTGGAAATAATCTTCTCAATGATCCCCGTTGTAGACTGACCTTCCACGAAAGGGATATTCACGACCTTGCCCCCCCGGGCCATGACGATGTCTCCCCCGATGATCTTGTCGACCGGCCAGTCGCCTCCCTTGACCAAAACGTCCGGCTGCAGTTCCGAGATGGCGCGATAGGGGTCAGGTTCGTTGAAGATGACGACATAATCGACGGATGCCAGCCCGGCCAGGACCGTTGTACGGTATTGTTCATCATTGATGGGCCGTTTGTCGCCTTTCAACCCGCGCACCGATGAGTCGCTGTTCACCGCCACGATGAGCAGGTCGCCTAACGCCCGGGCTGCCTCCAGGTACCGGACGTGGCCCGGGTGGAGGATGTCGAAGCACCCGTTGGTAAAGACGATCTTCTTGCCCGTGGCGCGGAGGATCGCGAGGACGGGGCGGAGCTGTTCCGTTGTCTGTACTTTCGTTTGCATGGCTGTTGTGGACCGTTGATTGCCCATGATGGGGCGGGATGGAATTCCTAGTCCTTGTTCTTCTCGTAGAGTTCGTTGAAGACCGGCGCGATCTTGACGAAGGCGGCGAGGATCTCCGGATCGAAATGCTCCGGCCTGGTCCGGTCATCGCCCTTGGTGATGACGTCGCAGGCTTCCTGGTGCGTGAATCCCGGTTTGTAGGGCCGGGGGCTCCGCAGGGCGTCATACTGGTCCACGAGCATCACGATCCTGCCTTCCAGGGGAATGTCCTTCCCCTGGAGCCCCCGCGGATATCCCCCGCCGTCGAACCGTTCATGGTGGTTGAGGGCCACCGACGCTGCCAGCTGGATGCTCTTGTACTGGGAGCCGGAAAGGATCTTTTCGCCCATGATCGTATGAGTCTTCATGAATTCCCATTCATCCTTCGTCAGCGGTCCGGCCTTGAGCAGGATATTGTCGGGGATGCCGATCTTGCCCAGGTCGTGCATGGAGCTGGCGAAGGTGAGCGCTTCGATGAACTCGGATTCGCAGTCGAGCTCTTCGGCGATCTTGTTCGAATAGAGGCCGATGCGGGAGATGTGGGCTCCCGTCGTGGTGTCGCGGTACTCGGCGACGACCGTGAGCCGCGTGATCAGCTCCCTGCTCATGTGCTTGACCATGATAAGGGCGTCGGAAAGCTCCTGCGTGCGCTTGCGCACCGTTTCCTCGAGGTTCTTCTTGTAATCCCGTTCCATCTGGGTGAGCGCGACGTATTTGACGGCCTTTTCGATGGTATGGAGCAGATAGTCGGCATTGTAGGGCTTGGTGATGAAATCGAAGGCGCCCTTCTTGATGGCATCCACGGCCACTTCCAGCTCGGCATAGGCCGTCATGAGGATCACCGGGAGCTGCGCGTCGTACTTGTGGATCATGCCGAGGAGGTCAACGCCGGTGATGCCCGGCATCTTGATGTCGGTAAGCACGACGTCGACGCGGCTGTTCTGGATGGTCTGCATGGCGGGGTTCGCGCCGTCTGCGGTGAGCACGGTGAACCCGAAGGCGCGCAGCAGGGTGGCGATGGACTCCAGGACGTACATATCGTCGTCCACCACCAGGATCGTTCGTTGGGCGTTGTTCATCGGAACCAGTCCTTTGTCGGTCGTGAATTACCGGATGTAGGCCTCGGTCACGTAGCGGCGCATCATGCGGTGGCTGTTGAAGTAGTAGGCGTTCTTGCTGATGGCGTTTTTCATCATCCGGGTCCAGGGAGATTTGTCCGCGCTGTAGTATTTCGGGATGATGACGGTTTCCAGCTTCCGGTACAGGTCCCGGGCGTCCTCGGCGTCAGATTCGCCGGGTTTGGAAAGCTCGTTCGGCGGGCTGCCGATGGACCACCCCGTGAAGTTCTCGATGTGGCCTTCGATCCACCAGCCGTCGAGCACGCTGAAGTTCACCACGCCGTTGTGGGCAGCCTTCATGCCGCTGGTGCCCGATGCCTCGAGCGGCCGGAGCGGCGTGTTCATCCAGATGTCCACGCCCGACACGAGCTTGAGTGCGATGTCCATGTTGTAGCCGGGGAGGAACACGATGGGAACCTTGTTCTTCAGCTTGTCGCTGTACTCGTAGATCCCCTGGATGAGCCGCTTGCCCGAATCGTCGTGGGGATGGGCCTTGCCGGCGTAGATGAACTGGATGCGGTTCTTCTCGGCGATCTCCACGAGGCGGTCGATATCGTGAAAGAGCAGGTGCGGCCGCTTGTAGGCCGTCGCCCGCCGGGCGAATCCGATGGTGAGCACGTTCAGGTCGAAATCGTCGCCGGTCACCTGCTTGACATAGTCGAGCAGCTGCCGCTTGGCCTCGCGGTGCGCTTCCCAGAGCTCCAGTTCGGGAATGCTGCCGCAGCGCACGAAGAGCTCCGGTTCGTTCGCCCAGCCCGGGATGTAGATGTCGAAGAGCCTGGCCATCTCCCTGCACGTCCAGGTGAAGGTGTGCACGCCGTTGGTGATCGCGTGGATGTGGTAGCCAGGGAACATGTGCTGCGAGACCTCGCCGTGCTTTTTCGCCACGCCGTTCACGTATTTGCTCAGGTTCAGCGCCAGCATGGTCATGTTCAGGCTGTCCTTGCCGGCGATGTCCTTCAGGAAGTCGAAAGGCAGGATTTCGCCCAGGACCTGCTTGACCAGGGGATAGGGGAACTTGTCGTGACCGGCCTCGACGGGCGTATGGGTCGTGAACACGCAAAGGTCGCGGACACGGGCGATATCCCACACGGAGCGCTCGTCCCAGACGCTTTCGATATCCCGCTTGAAGCGGAGCAGCAATTCGAGGGCGAGGAAGCTCGCATGCCCCTCGTTCATGTGGAATTTCTTGATGTGGAACTCGAGCGCGTGCAGTATGCGCACGCCGCCCATGCCGAGCACCACTTCCTGCTTGATGCGGTAGGCGTGGTCGCCGCCGTAGAGATAGTCCGTGATGCAGCGGTCCTCGGGGGTGTTCTCGGGCACGTCGGTGTCGAGAAAGAGGACGGGGATCTTGCCGCCTGTGGGGCTGATCACCGTGTAGAGCCAGGCCTGGATGTGCACTTCACGGCCTTCGATCGAGACCTTTGCCTTGTGCTGCAGGAGCTGCATGTAGCGGGAGGGGTCCCAGACCACGGGTTTCTCGGTCTGCCAGCCGTGCGCGTCGATCTCCTGGGTGAAATAGCCCTTGCGGCTGATCAGCGTTACGGCAACCATCGGGAGCTTGAGGTCTGCCGCGGATTTGATGGTGTCCCCGGCAAGGATGCCGAGGCCGCCGCTGTAGGTCGGGATATCGTTCTTGAGGCCTATTTCCATGGAGAAATAGGCGATCATCGGTTCTGCGGTGAATTCGTGCAGTTCGGTGGTCATACAGCCTCACAGGGAAAGATCAAACAATACGTACAAGATAGCAGAAACATGCATGCTTTTCAAATTGTACTTGCCGCAGGGAAGGGGATCGTCGCGGGGGAACAAGCGCAGCAACAGCGCCTGCCGGGCTCTTACGCTGCCAGCGCCCGTTTGGCGAGTTCGACCAGGCCGAAGACCTTGAGATCGACGAGGATTCCGTCGCGCTGGGCTCCGGTCAAGTAATCGAGCAGGGAATCGAGGGGGACGTCGATGACCTCGATGATCTCGTTATCGTCGCCGCCGGACTTGCCGACGTGCGTCAGGCCGGTGCAGAGATAGGCGCGGAGGATCTCGGTGGACGCTCCCGTGGAAATGGGCCCTTCCGCCAGGAAGCGGAGCCCGGCGGGCGACCAGCCCGTTTCCTCGACGAGTTCGCGGGCCGCAGCCTGTTCCATCGTTTCCCCGGGATCCACAAGGCCTGCGGGAAGCTCGATTACATGGCGTCCCAGGGGCGGGCGGAACTGCTTTTCGAGCAGGACCGATCCCGAGGGGGTGATCGCCACCATGACCACGATGCCGCCGATGCCGACGCGCTCTACCGCTTCCCAGGTGCGCACGATGCCGTGGGAGTCCCGGTAGTGGATCTCCACGGCGCTCATGAACTTGCCTTTCCAGCGGACGATCTTGTCGATGATTTCCATGGCTGCGAACAGGAGTCGGAATTCAGGAACCAATATCAAACATATGAACCGCGAAGACGCGAAGAGCGCGAAGAAATGCGATACCTATGCAGGCTCTTGCTTTCCTTCGTGTGCTTCGAGTCCTTCGTAGTGCAGGTGGTTCGAATTTACATGAAAACCAATTTCATATTTGAACCGCGAAGACGCGAAGAGCGCGAAGAAACGCGATACCTATGCAGGCTCTTGCTTTCCTTCGTGTGCTTCGTGTACTTCGTGGTGAAGGGTGTTCCTGTTTTCAGCTCCTGTATCCTGGCTCCTGACTTCTGACCCCTGCAGTTCAGATAAACTTTTCCAGGTCCAGTGTCAAGGCTGCGGGAATGATCGTGTCCACTTCCCGTTTGCGCTTTTTCCCCGCCTTGGTGAACATGGCCTTGAGCAGGACCTCTTCGTCGCCGTAATTGCTCAGGATCGGGAAATCCGCCTCGGGGATGTCGCGGCGGAAATACCCGCAGCCCTCGAGATGGACGGCGCGGCGCTTGCCGCGGATCGTGGGCCCGAAGATGCGGCAGATGTGCGGGCGCTGGTTATAGATGAGACAGGCGCCGTTGTCGTCCAGCGCGGGACAGCGCATCTTCGCCGACCTGCGGGAGATCGAGTCGATCGCCTTGAGGGATTTGAGCAGGGGATCTTTTCTCGAAAAAGCGCCCTTCTTCTCCAGGATGTCGAGCTGGGCATTGGCGCGGCCCACGACCTTCTTGCGGATCGCGGCAGGCACATCCTTCAGCGTGTCGCGGAGGTGGAGCGCATCGAGCAGCGTGATATCGAAGAATCCCACGGTACAGCACTCATGGCAGCCGCGCTTGCAGGAAACGCGGTTCTTTGCCGATGCTTCTTTGTACTGTTCGCTTGTCTTCGTGAGGAATTTGCCGTACTTCTTGACGATCTTTTTCATCGATTCGAGGGACCTTCCGGAGTGAGAATGCAAAATTGATGAAGTCGTAAAAAGTCGATTATCACCACGAAGGACACTGAGGACACTGAAAAAATCATACTATATGCAAATTGCTTTTCTCTGTGTCTCCGTGTCTCAGTGGTAGGTTATGAATTCTTACGAGTCCAGCAGAATTATACGGACTTGCCGTGCTGCCTGTCAACAGGCGGGGTGGACCGGCGCGGGCTGCGGGCAAGAAAAAAGGCGGCTGTGAACAGCCGCCTTGTCGCAGGAGGAAGTTTGCGTTTGCGATCGACAGGACCGCACGTCAGGGCTTCTTGACGGTGTTGTTCGCAGCTGAGGAAGAGGCTGACGCAGGCGAGATCTTGGTATTCAGCGCCACACCCTGGACCTTCACGCAGTTGGAGAACACGCCCATCTTCTCGTAGATGACGACGTCGCCGAGCGTGTCGAAATCGGGGCCTGCGGCTTCGAGCGCCCGGTCGAAAGCCTCCTTGATGCTCGGTTCCGAAAAATGGGCGAACCAGATCGCGAAGGCGCAGTTCTCTCCGGAGACCCGCTTGCCGATGGCCTTTGCCTGGACGGCCGTGCTCTTGGTGCTGGCCAGCATGAAGTCCGCCATGCGGACCGTGCAGCCAGAGAGGAATGCAACCACGAAAACTGCGGCAATGATGCGGAAATACCCTTTCATGTCTCGTGCTCCTTTCGGGGGCGAAAATACTGGGACGAGGGATTAAACCATGGTCTTCCGTTTTTGTCAAGACCTAATCCTGCCTCGGACTGCGGCCGGGGAGAAACAGCCAAAACAGCGTTTACTGCCGGACCCGACAGGCCGTTACCCATTCAGAGAACGGCTCGCGCCCGCTTTTTTCGTTTGACAGCCAGAAACGCCTTGATTAATATCAGACCGTGGCAGGCGATGACGATTGGAAATATGGCGATGTCTGGAAACGATCGGACGGCGCGCCGGAAGAGGAATCCGAGGACATCGATTTCGTCGAGGTGCTCCGGGGAGATAGCGGCCGCGGGTTCGACGATTCCCTGATGCTGGAGATGATCGGGTACTTGGGATCGGAAGGCATACGCGCCACCTACGATTCTTTTTCGCTGGGCCTGGAACCTGCGGCGATCAAGACCTATGTGCTGAAGGTCGAGGCAGGAAGGGAAGAAGAAGCGCTCAAGCTGCTCGCGGACTGGCAGGCCGGGAACAACCGATAAGGGAAAGGCAGAAGATGCTTCATATACCACGCTGATCCGGAGGACGACGATGGCAGAAGATAAGGATGTGCAGGAACTGGAAGGCTCGCTTGATGCTTACAAGTCGAAGATATCGCAGGTGAACAAGGCCACGCTCACGTGGGACAAGGAACTGATCTTCGTCGGCAGGACGAACCGGGGATACGAGATCGAGTTCGACGCGGCGCAGCAGTGGGGATGTTCGCCCACGGAAAGCCTGCTCCTGAGCGTTGCCGGCTGCATGGGCATCGATATGGTATCCTTTCTGAAGAAGATGAAGTGCGAGATCAAGACCTACAAGATGGACATCATGGGCGAGCGGAACCCGACGCCGCCGCAGTACTATACCTCCATCGAGATGGTCATCGCCGTCACCGGAACCGGTCTCACCGCAAAGAAGGTGGAGCGGGCGGTATCGCTCTCCCACGAGAAATACTGCTCGGTCTATCATTCGCTGCGCAAGGATATGAAGGTCAAGGTGGACTATACGTTCGAGAACGTCTAGCCCGGGAGGCTCGCGGCGACTCCCGTTGTTTCCGCAACATCCGTCCCTGTCCTCTGCAACCGGGGCCGGACTCTCTTTCCGCGAATCGCTCATGACCACGGTGCGCCTGCTCAAGAACGGTGTCGAAGCCTTTCCCGCCATGTTCGCGGCGATCGACGGAGCGACGATCTGCATCGAGCTGGAAATGTATTATTTCGCCGATGACGCGACGGGCCGCGAATGCAGGGAAAAGCTCGTCCATGCCGCGCGCCGCGGCGTCGCGGTGCGGGTGCTGGCGGATGCCGTGGGCTCCTGGCAGCTTCCCGACGATTTCTGGAACGTGCTCGCCGCCGTGGAAGGATCTGCGCGGATCTTCCGGCCCGTGCTGGGCGGCATGTATCTGTTCCGGAACCACCGCAAACTCCTCCTCGTTGACGAGCGCGTCGCCTATATCGGCGGCATGAACATCGGCGATGAATATTTCCGCGGCAAGAACGGCGAACCGCCGTGGCGGGACAACATGCTCGAGTTCCGCGGCGCCGAAGCGCACCGACTCAGGCGTTCCTTCGACCGGATGTGGATTCTTGCCGGGCTCCCGTTCCGCAAAGTGATCTTCCGGGGCGGCATCGGTCCGGAGAAGAAGCTGGTCCCCGGCGGGAGAGTGCGTTTTCTCGAGAGCGGTCCCGGAGATCCTCATTCCCCGGTGCGCCGGTCATTCCGGAGGATCATCGCCGGGGCAACGGGTAAGATCGATCTCGCCATGGGATACTTTTATCCCTCAGGAAAAGTGCTCCGTTCCCTGCGGCGCGCCGTGCGGCGCGGGGTGAAGGTCCGGCTCCTGATGCCGATGAAGAGCGACGTGGCCATTGCGCGGTGGGCAGCGCGGGGACTCTACGGAAGGCTGCTCCGGAGCGGCGTGGAGGTCTGGGAATACCGTCCGGCGATGATGCACGCAAAGCTCGCGATCATCGACGACCTGGTCATGGCCGGATCGGCGAACCTCGACGTGCGCAGCACGCGGATCAATTACGAGCTTGTTGCCGCAATACGCGATCAGGAACTGGCTGCGCGGGCGCGCGCCGATTTCGAAGAGGACCTCGCCCAGTCTGAACGGATCATGCTCGAGGCGTGGCAGGCGCGGCCTGTCTGGCAGAAAGTCAAGGAATGGATCAGCTACCTGCTCCTGGCGAGGCTGGACTTCTTTTTCGCCAAGTCGGACATGGCAAAGCTGCGGTGAAACTCATGCAACGGAGGAAACGATGAAATCACTGAAGGGCACAAAGACGGAACAGAATCTGCTTGCGGCATTCGCCGGGGAGTCCCAGGCCAGGAACCGGTACAACTTCTTCGCCAGCGTGGCGCGGAAAGAGGGATACGAGCAGATCTCGGCCCTCTTCACGGAAACTGCGGATAACGAGAAGGAGCACGCCAAGCGGTTCTTCAAATTCCTGGAAGGCGGCATGGCGGAATTCACCGCTTCCTTTCCCGCAGGAAGGATAGGCACGACCGCCGAGAACCTGGCCGCTGCCGCGGAAGGGGAGCACGAAGAGTGGACAAAGCTCTATCCCGGCTCCGCCGATGTGGCTGACAAGGAAGGTTTTCCCGATGTTGCCGCTGCATTCCGCTATATCTCCGCGGTAGAAGTGAAGCACGAAAAGCGGTTCCGTACGCTGCTGGAAAACGTGATAAAAAGCTCGGTTTTCAAGAAGGACAAACCCACGACCTGGAAATGCCGGAACTGCGGGTATCATCACGAGGGAGCCGAGGCGCCTGAAGTCTGTCCCACCTGTCTGCACAAGAAGAGCTTCTTCGAACTTCTCGCCGAGAACTACTGACAGCCCACGAAAACGACATGTGGCGCACGCGTCATTCTGAGCACGGCGAAGGATCTCTTGCGTCAAAACGAGGGGTCGTCACGTTGCTCGGATGGCGCAGTAACCTGCCAAAGAGCCTCGAAATCAGGGAATCATTACAATGCCGCGACCAGAATTAATGGTAATTACAATTAGAGTTTGACAGCCGTTTCGACTTCTGTTATTACTTGCACATCAGCGAGGAATGCACTTCACTCCAAGGAGCGACGACCATGAAAGTGAATTGCTGGGAATTCAAACAGTGCGGACGTGAAAAAGGCGGGGCACGGGCCGAGGAACTCGGTGTGTGCCGCGCTGCGATGGAAGTCAGGATGAACGGCGTGCATGGCGGAAAACTCGGCGGACGTGCCTGCTGGATCGTAGCCGGCACGCTCTGCGGCGGCAAGGAGCAGGGAACCTTCGCGCAGAAATACCATAACTGCGAACAGTGCGATTTCTACCGGACCGTCAAGACCGAGGAGGGCATGAAATTCAGGCTCTCCATCGTGCTCCTGGGCATGCTTCAACCGCCGACGTCTCCGGCATTTCCGTCGAACGGCGCACGGAAATAGCCCGCGTTCCCACTTGGGCCTTGCAATGTGCAGGAATGCCTCCGTATAATACAGCAGCATTTTTCAGGAGGTTCACCAAGCACATGATGATGGAAGAAGGATACAAGATCAAGGAAGCGCCGGTTTGCCCGCATTGCAAGCAGGTCATGGAAAAGATGGATTCGCGCCACCTCGACTGGGGGACCACGTTCCTCTGGGTCTGTTACAACAACGACTGCACGCTCTTCAAGAAGGGCTGGAAGCACATGATGGACACCATGGGCCAGCTCGTGTCGTACCGCTTCATGATCACGCCGGACAACGGATCGACGGGCGTGATCCCGGCCTTCAGCCTTGAATATGTCCAGTCGCAGGGATCGTCGCGGAACCGGTATATGCAGTCAGACGATCCCGATGAGGGCGGGGACGAGGACTAGTTTCGCAGCAAAACACAAACGTCGTGAAAACGAACAACCCCCTGGCAGCTGAGCCAGGGGTGTTTTTTTTGCGACGGGGAGAACGATTTGCCCCTCCCTTTCACGAGTCAGGAAATCGTTTTTCCCGGTGACGTCTTGCCGGGAGAGCGGCAGGGAAGGAGCAGGTGTTGATCCTGATGTGAATGATGCGTTGTTATTCGATCGCTTCGTCGCCGCCGGTGAGCTTGAGGAAGATGGGTTCCAAGTGGCTGTTCTCCATGCGCGCGAGCCGGCCGAGCTCCTCGACGCTGCCTTCGGCGATGATGTCGCCCTTGTTGATGATGGCCACGCGGGAGCACATGGCCTCGACGATCTCGAGGGTGTGGGTGGACATGAAGATGGTGACACCCCTGGACGCCAGGTCCTTGAAGAGGTCCTTCACGAGCCGCGCGCCGCGGGGATCGAGGCCCACCATGGGTTCGTCCACGACAAGCACCTTCGGCTCGTGCAGGAGCGACGACGCCATCACCAGCCGCTGCTTCATGCCGTGGGAGAAGTTCTCGACCAGCTCGTTCGACCAGTCGGCAAGGCCGAAGAGGGCAAGCAGCTCGCTGATCCGCTTCGAGGGGTCCTGCATGGAGTAGAGGCGGCTGACGAATGCCATGAATTCCTCGGCAGTCAGCTTGTCGTAAAGATAGGGCCGGTCGGGGATGAATCCCGTCACTGCCTTGGCGGCAAGCGCATTGTTCTGCACGTCGAAGCCGCAGATCTCGATGCTCCCTGCCGTGGGCTGGAGCAGGCCTGCCATCATCTTGATGGTCGTGGTCTTGCCCGCGCCGTTGGGCCCCAGGAACCCGAATACCTCGCCGGGCTGGACCGTGAGGTTGATGCTGTTGACTGCCGTTAACTTGCCGTAGACCTTGGTGAGGTTGGTGAGTTTGATCATATTTCTTGTAAGTTGTCAGGCGTTACATGCCAGGGAACTGCGTTTGTGTGTTCTTTGACTCTGAACTCTGAACGGTGAACTCTGAACTGATCTTACCGGTATTCCAACACGTCCACCTTGAGCTTCCCGACGAGCCTTACGATGTCCGCCTGCCTGCCCAGATCGCCGGTGACGAAGCGGATATGCGTCGCGTCGGCGGGGAACTGGCCGAAGGTGGGGTCGATGGCCACCCAGGCGCCGAGCCAGATCTCGGGCCAGGCATGATAGTAGAAGCCGTTCTTCAAGTACACGATGCCCGCGGCCATGCGCGTGGGAAGGCCGGCGGCGCGGGCCATGGCGGTGTAGAGCGTCGTGTGCTCGTTGCAGTCGCCCACGCGCTGTTTCAGCACTTCGATCGCGCTCGGGATGCTGACCACAGGCTGCTTGACGATGCTGTCGTAAACCCAGGTGTTCAACTTCAACGCCGCCGAGCGGGCGTCCTGTTCCTTGCCGACGATTTTCCCCGTCTGTTCGCGGATTGCGGGATCGTCGCTCTGGATCAAAGCGGTGGGCTTCAGGTCTCCTGCATGGCCCTGCCCCCGGAAGGGCAGGGGGTAGGCTGTGCTTGCGTCACCAGTCCGCACTTCTATGATCCCGTCCTTGAAGGTCTGGCGGAAGCCGTCGAGCTCGAAGCCTTCAAGCGGCGCTCCGCTCAACCGCGCCTTGAGATAGGTCAGCCTGGACGAGTCGCCCAGGTCTGCCGAGGGGATCCGGACAAGGGAAATGACGTCAACAGCCGGGCCCTCCTTGTCCAGCCGCTTCGCCTCCACCTGCGTCTCCTTCAGCATCGAATACCCGAGCGGGCTTTCTTCCTTGAGCGTTTCCCCGTCCTGGGTGATCCAGGCGAAGGATTCCATGCCCTGGAATGACTCCTTCAGCTTGTAAACCGACCGGTCCTCGTTCCCGACCTTGATCGTCTCCTTCGACTCCACGGAGATGACCGCGTCCGAGGTGCCCAGGGTGGCGGGATTGAAGAGGCTGAAGCGGTACTGTTTGCCCGCATCGAGCCCCATGAGCACGATGGCCGGCCGGATGTTCGGCGCCAGGTAGATCGGCTCGGTGAGAGGAATGTGCTGGTTCTGCGCGTTGC
Source organism: Nitrospirota bacterium (assembly GCA_021814615.1). Lineage (GTDB taxonomy): Bacteria > Nitrospirota > UBA9217 > UBA9217 > UBA9217 > JAKAHZ01. Next base: position 12,306 of record JAKAHZ010000094.1, read on the forward strand.
CGCCGGTCGTGATGTCCAGGACGAGTTCCTTTTTCACCACCGCGCCCTTGACGGAAAAGGCCGATCCGTTGCTCGTGAGCGCGAAATCGAAATAGGAGAGCTGGAAGTTTTTCGACGTGTAAGCGTTGATCTTCGTGCGGACGTGCTGGACCTTGCCGAGCGCAAGGATCTCCATTTCCGATTCCTCGGCGAGATGGTAGGCGTCGCCCTCGACCAGGGTGGTGGATCGGGCAAAGCCGATCTTGCGGCCCTGCTGGTAGATGCCGAACCATTCTTCCCCGGTTTTTACGCCTTCCTCGGTGATCGCATCGAGGGCGATCACCACCGTGGGCCGGAGATAGGTCCGGTGAATGAGCAATCCCATCATCGCGAACCAGAAGAGGAGAATGAGCGTCTTTCCCAGCTTCGCAACCATGGGAAATACTACCTGTATGCGCCGGGGAAGTCAAACGGGAGGGAGTGGTCGCGGAGAAGACGTTTCCTTGGCGCAATATTCGGTAGGTTACAACGGATTTTGCTATGATGTACATGGTCATCGGGAACCGGGAAAACGGATTTCGTACCCCGATTAAAGCATCCGAGGACAGATTTCACGGGGATGATGACTCGGTGTTTAACAGGTTGCTGAAAACGATTTATTGCTGTCTTTGCGAGCGAAGCGAAGCAAACTCGTAGCTAAGGATTTCAAGGCACTACGAGGTTGCTTCGTTGCTAAATCGCTCCTCGCAATGACAATTTCGAACTTTTTCAGCAAACAATCATGCCTGGAGGAATGCGCATGCGTAAACAAACAACGTTCATCATGCTGTTCAGCTTGACATTCATTGTCTTCTCTGCCGATTGCAGCAGAACAACGGAAGAGGACAAGGTCCGGAAGGTCATCACCACGGTGCAGAAAGCGGCGGAGGAAAAGCGCATTGCCGAGGTATTGGAACATGTGTCACGCTCCTATGCCGATCCGAAGGGGAACGATTACAATGCCATCAAGGGTATCGTGGCCTACTACTTCTTCCAGCACCAGAATATTTCCATCGCCATTCCGACCATCGATGTGGCGCTGACCGAGAAGGGCGCAACAGCGAACTTTCAGGCGATCCTGAGCGGAGGGGGTACCGCGGGCGCGACGACCCAGCCGGTCTTGCCGGACGCTCTGGGCGCGTATAACTTCAACGTTACGCTCGGCAAGGAAGAGGGGAAGTGGAAAGTGCTCTCCGCAACGTGGGAGCGGCTCGGCGATGTACAACAGCAGCAGTGAGGGGAGACAGGTAGGATCACCCCTCACCCCGGCCCTCTCCCCCAAAGGGGCGAGGGAGTTATTTGGTTCTCCGAACTCCGAACGATGAACTCCGAACTGTTTTTGACACACTTGCATTGACCCCGCTGAATATGGGATAATCGCAGGCCTGACGGCTTGCTATGCAGACGAAATCCTGGACCACAGAGATCCGTCGTTTCCTGTACGCACCGCTCTGGACCGCCCTGCTTTCCTTTCCCTTTACCGGTCTCTGGCGGGCTGTCGGGCTCGCGCTGATTTGCGCCGCGATTATCGCACTCTGGGCGGCAGTCACGAGCGAAACCGCAAAGGCATTCTTCAACAGGCTGGCCGACAGCCTGGCGCCGGCGCGCAAGGCTGCATCGCGCGTATCTGCATTTTCCTCAACACCCGCGGCTGCTGCAGTGATAATCCTTCTCCTTATCGTCATTCCGCTGTTCCAGAACGACTATTACCGTGACGTGCTGACCCTCACGGGGATCTACGTTGTCCTTGCCCTGGGCAGATCGGAA
>JAKAHZ010000095.1 GCA_021814615.1 Nitrospirota bacterium
CAGTCCATCGCCAAGTTCGCCGACGTGGACATCGTGGTCTACGTGGGATGCGGCGAGCGCGGCAACGAGATGGCCGACCTCATCGCCGAGTTCGAGGAGCTCGAGGACCCCTGGACCAAGCGGAAGCTCACGGACCGGACCGTGCTGGTCGTGAACACGTCGAACATGCCGGTCGCTGCGCGCGAGGCGTCGATCTACACCGCCGTGACCATGGCCGAGTATTACCGCGACATGGGCTTTCATGTCCTGTTCCTGGCGGACAGCCTCTCGCGCTGGGCAGAGGCGCTCCGGGAGATCTCGACATCACTTGAGGAGATGCCCGGCGAGGAAGGGTATCCCACTTACCTGGCGTCGAGGCTCTCCTCGTTCATGGAGCGGGCCGGCGTGGTCGAGACCATGAATGGCCGGACGGGGTCGCTCAGCATGATTCTCTCCGTCTCCCCGCCCGGCGGCGACTTCACCGAACCGGTGACCCAGGCCTGCCTCCGGACCACCGGCGCTTTCTTCATGCTCGACACGTCGCTTGCCCACCGCCGTCATTACCCGGCGATCAACTGGTTCCAGAGCTATTCCCTCTATGCCCGCGACCTGTCGAAGCATTACAACGAGAAGATCTCGCCGGAATGGGAGGAACTGCGCCAGCGGTGCAGCAAGCTTCTGCAGCAGGAGGAGACGATCCGCGAGGTCGCGGAGATCGTGGGCATCGAAGGGCTGCAGGACGCGGACCGGCTCGTGATGCGCACGGCCGAACGGCTGCGCAGCGAGTTCCTGGGCCAGAACGCCTACAGCGAGGACGACGCGTTCTCGCCGCCGGAGCGCACCCTTGCCCTGGTCAGGAACATCATCGGCAGCCATGATGCCGTCGTGGCACGATTGAAGCAGGGGATGAAGCTGGAAGAGGCGATGAAAGAGGCAGAAGTCAGAAGCCAGGAGTCAGGAGTCAGGAGTCGGAGTGAAAAATAAGATACCTTACTTCTGATGAAGTCGAAAAAGTTAATTATCACCACGGAGACACTGAGGACACTGAAAAAATATAATATATTCAAATTGCTTTTCTCTGTGTCTCCGTGCCTCAGTGGTAGGTTTTGAATTCTTACGAGTCTATCACTTCTGGATGCTGGCTTCTGTGTACTGGCTTCCGAGGTTCCCATGAGATTATCCGAACATACCTACCGTACGCTGTCGACCATTGCCGGCCCGCTGCTCTTCGTGGAGAACGTGCAGGCGGCCAGGATCGGCGAGGTGGTGCGCGTCACGATGCCCGACGGTTCGGCAATGGACGCCGAGGTGCTGGAGATCGACGGGGACACGGTGCTCGTGGAGGTTTACGGGTCCACGCAGGGAATGGACATCGAGCGCACCGCCGTGACCTTCACCGATGCGATCAAGAAAGTGCCGCTCTCCCTGGACATCGTCGGCAGGGTCTTCAACGGCTCCTTCTCGCCCAAGGACGACGAGCCGATGTACATTCCCGAGAAGCTCCTGCCGCTCACCGGCGCGCCGATCAATCCGGCCGCGCGCGCCCGCCCCGCGGACTTCATCGAGACCGGCATCACCTCCATCGACGGTTTGAACACGCTGGTCCGCGGCCAGAAACTGCCGATCTTCTCCTGCGCGGGGCTGCCGTCCAAAGAGGTCGTGGCTTTCATCCTCCGGAACGCCAGGCTCGCGGACCCGGGCAGGTCCTTTGTCGTCGTTTTCGCGGCCCTGGGCCTCACCTTCCACGAGTATTCCTTCTACCGGTCCGTGCTGAATGAGATGCGCACGGGATTCGTCGCCTTCGTGAACATGGCCGACGAGCCGGTCATGGAACGGCTGCTTGCGCCGCGCTTCGCCCTGACCGTGGCAGAATACCTGGCTTTCGAGAAGCACATGGACGTGCTGGTGATCATCACGGACATGACGAACTACTGCGATGCCCTGCGCGAGATCTCCACGGCGCGCGAGGAGCTGCCGGGGCGGCGCGGCTATCCGGGGTACATGTATTCTGACCTGGCGTCCCTCTATGAGCGCGCCGGCAGGATCCGGAACATGGAAGGATCGGTCACCATGCTGCCGGTGGTGACCATGCCCGAGGACGATATCACGCACCCCATTCCGGACCTGACGGGGTACATCACGGAAGGACAGATCGTGCTTGCCCGCGACCTGCACCAGAAAGGGATCTTCCCGCCTGTGGACGTGCTGCCGAGCCTCTCGCGCCTCATGCAAAAGGGAATCGGCGAGGGACGGACCCGGAAAGACCACCGCGGCGTGGCGAATCACCTGTACAAGTATTACGCCAAAGGCAGGGACCTGCGGCGGCTCGAAGCCATCGTGGGCAGGGACGGCATGTCGAAGGCGGACGTGCAGATGCTCGAATTCGCCGACGCCTTCGAGCGAAGCGTGATCGGCCAGGGCATGTTGCGCCGCACGGTGCAGCAGAGCCTGGACGCGGGACTGGACCTGATGAGACAGTTCTCGCTCGAGATACGCATATGAAGGCCCTCCTGTCTTCAGCCGTCGTCGTCTGCGCTCTTCTCCTGTTCCTTCCTCGTTGTGTATTCGCAGAAGATGGACAAGCCGGGCATGCCGTCGTGGTGACGCTCTTCTGGGGAAAGGGATGTCCCCATTGCGAGAAAGAAATGCAGTTCCTCGACAGCCTGAAGCAGCGGCATCCACAGCTCTCCGTCCGCATGATAGAGGTCTGGAAGGACAAGAAGAACGCCGAGCTGTACAAACGAATACTGGCTTCGTCGGGGATCAAGGCCGCGGGCGTGCCGGGAACGGTCATCGGGAATAAGATCCTGCAGGGGTTCACGGAAGAGAAGGGCAGGATCATCGAGGGTTATGTCGCAAGGTGCATCTCCGAAGAATGCCCCGATGCGTTGGCGTCCCTGGACGCGAGGGGCCTTGTTCCGGAAGGAGATGGGACGATCGCCATCCCCCTCTTCGGGACGGTAGATCCGGGCCGCATGTCCCTGCCGGTCTTCACGGTCGTTATCGCCGGTCTGGACAGCTTCAACCCCTGCGCGTTCTTCGTCCTGCTCTTTCTCCTGAGTCTCATGATCCATGCGCGGTCGCGCGCCCGCATGGCCTTCATCGGCGGCACCTTCGTCTTCTTCTCGGGGCTCATCTATTTCCTGTTCATGGCAGCGTGGCTGAACATCTTCATGATCATCGGCCAGCTGACGGCAATCACCCTCGTGGGCGGGATCATCGCCATCGTCGTGGGAGCCGTGAACATCAAGGACTTCTTCTGGTTCAAACAGGGCATGTCGCTCATGATCCCCGAATCCGCCAAACCGAAGCTCTTCACACGCATGCGCGATCTGCTCAAGGCGCCGACGATCGGGACCATGATGGCGGGAACGATCGTTCTGGCGATCACAGCGAATGCGTACGAACTTCTGTGCACAGCCGGATTCCCCATGGTCTACACCCGCGTGTTGACCCTTCAGAACCTGACGCCGGAACAATACTACGCCTATCTGGGTCTGTACAATGTGATCTACGTCATCCCGCTCGCCGCGATCGTCTCGGTCATGACCGTCTCGCTGGGCGCACGGAGGCTTTCGGAGTGGCAAGGACGTCAATTGAAATTGCTCTCGGGCCTGATGATGCTGTCCCTCGGCGTGCTGCTGGCGGTGGATCCGGCGCTGTTGAACAATGTGCTGTCGTCGGTAATGTTGCTGGCGGGAGTGCTGGCGGTCTCCTGGCTGGTCATCGTTGTGACGAAGAGAATGAAACCGGAAATGACGGCTTGAATGTGACGACCAGCCAATAAACTGTCATTGCGAGCGACTGAAGGGAGCGCGGCAATCCCGTAGTTAGCTACGAGATTGCTTCGTCACTCCGTTCCTCGCAATGACATAAGAGGGTTAGAGGTAGAGATGTTAGTTCATCCCACTCGAACGAACCTGTTGATGCTGAAGGACAAGAACAAGTCCGTCATCAACAGCATCGCTATTCTGAAGGCCAGGAAGCAGGCCTTGATCAAGGAATTCCTGTCCGCAACGACGCCCTTCCTGCGTTCGCGGGAGGACATCAGGACGTCCTACGGCAGGGCGATCAGAGAATTGACCATCTCCACGGGAAGACACGGGAAGGAGGCGGTAGAATCAGTTGCCGTTGCGACACGCCGCGACTTTCCGATCGAAGTGACGGAGAAGAGCATCTGGGGACTCAAGTACAAGGACATCGCGTACCACGATCCGCCGGTGCGCAGGCCCGACAGCCGCGGGTATGACGAATACGCCTCCACGCCGCATCTCGAGGAGAGCACGACGCTCTTCGAGAAACTGCTGGAGAACATGCTCCAGATCGCGGAATACGAATCCAAACTGAAGAGGCTGGGAGACGAGATCGTTCGCACCACGCGGCGCATCAAGGTGCTGGAGGAAATGGTCCTGCCCACGCTGAAACTGCAGATCCGGTCCATCAGCCAGTATATCGGCGAACGGGAGCGCGAGGCGTTCTACCGGTTGAAGCGGGTGAAGAGTATCCTGGAGCGAAAAGCGAAGAATGCGAAAAAGGAGAGAGAGTAGGCAGGTAAGAACGAAAGAGAGAATGAACCGCGAAGGCGCCCCCGATCAGGTCGAGGGCAGGCTCCGGACGCGAAGTTAAGTGTGGCCGGACAAATGCCACAAACCAGAGCGAAATAACACAGAACGTCATTCCCGCGGAAGCGGGAATCCAGAGTCCCGTCTCCAACACTTCCCTTGACATGGCACTTCGAACCGAATATGCTTGCGTTGGCTGGGCCAGGCCTGCACCCTGAACCAGTGGCTCAATCTGCAAGTTGATTCAGTAATGGAGTTCCATTTCAATTACCCTCAAGGAGCATAATGGACGGCAAAGAAACATCTGCGCAAGATGGCCGGATTGTCTACGTGAGGACGGAAAGCGGTAATCAAGAAATTCAGTTCAGGCTGTTTAAACTATCGCAACTTCAACGTGCCGTTCTCATTCTTGTCAACGGACAGAATAACAGAGCCACGATCTTGAGCCAGTTTCCTAAAGTAGATGCCGCCGAGTCTTTGGTGGAATTGGAAAGACGGGGGTTGATTGGTAGAAAACAGGAACCTTGGCCGTCCGGTTCGTTGTTAAATGCTGTTGAGCAGCGTCAGACTATTCAAACGAACAGCATAGGTGACTACTCAACACCCTTTTTCATGACAGATACTTTCTGGTTTGTGCTTATAATTATCGTATCGCTTGTGATCGTTACGGTCGCGATATATCATATTCAGCTCAGTGGCATTTCTGACCTAATCACCACCCTTGTCGTGATCTATTTATTACCGCTGACACCAACCGTGCTTCTCTATGTTTCAAAGAGGAAAAAGCTAAAGTCTCTGATGAACGCGTCTTTGATTGTCGGAACGCTGCCATCACTGTTTACGATAGTCCTGATAGTAGGGTCAGCCCAGGGGGGGTAGTCGAAATTATCTTGCCGTGGGGTTGTTGCTTATCTGTTTGCCATGGCTCCTCATAAGGACGCCTCTTTACTTGTTATGTAAGGTTAAGGACGACGAGTTTGAAAGTCAGAATAAAGTACTTAACACATTATTTGCGGTTGATGGTATTCTCTTGATAGTCATAGGGATAATAGGAAAGAGTGAATTGGTTCGATAAGTTGCTTTAAGCTGAATAGGATTAAGCCAGCTGAGTAAAGTTGTCTTTCACTTTGCTTGACTCAACCTACGATATACATCATTTCAACTTCTCATCCACGAGCTCGAACCACTTTACGACCTTCCCCTTGCCGTGCTCGGACGAGAATTTCTCTGCCGCTGCCTTGTCCTTGAATCCCACGACGCCGTAGCTCTGGGGCGTTTTGACGTCGGTCTTGATCACGAAATAGGCCTTTTCCACGGGAAGCTGCTCGCCCGTGGCGTAGTCCCAGGTCAGCGCGCCGCTGTCGAACATGCCCTGGCGCGTCGCGCATTCGCCGTTCCTGCTTGCCACGGCGCAACCGATGTCGTCGTAGGATTGCTCGCCCAGGCCGGCGGATTTCGGCACGACGACGCTGAACTTCCGGTTCGCGTCGTCGATCTTCGAGCTCCCGTTGCCGCATTCAGCCTGCGAAATTTCCGCCGAAGCGCACACCAGCGACATGCCAAGGCACAGATGAACGAAAAACGCTTTCATGGAATCCTCCCCAAAGCTGTGGTAAGATGAGGGCCATTATACGGTCGCGGGGCTAGCCTGTCCAGACCATCCTGAAGGAGCAGACATGCGCAGAGCGAACAAGGAGATCAAGGATCGTGCGGTGATCGTGGGCCTGCTGGGAACCGCCATTGTGGGACGGCTTGGAACGATCGGCAAGGAAGGCCGGCCCATGGTGAAGCCCCTGAATTTCGTGTTCCATCATGACGCCGTCTACTTTCATACGGCGAAGGAAGGGGAAAAGATCGATGACATCCGGCGCGACAACCGCGTCTGTTTCGAGATCGATCATCCGATCGCCTATGTGCAGGGCGCTCCGGAAAATCCCTGCAAGGCCGAATACCTCTATCGGAGCGTGATCATCCGCGGCAGGGCGGTCATGGTCGAGGACAGGGATGAACGTGTCGGAGCCCTGAAAGCCATGATGCACAAGTACCAGCCCGAGGGAGGTTACGGCGCTTTCCTGGAAGAAAAACTGGCGGTAACCGGCGTTGTCCGGATCGATATCGAGGAAATGACCGGGAAGGAGGATCTCGGCAAGGAGTATCACCGCGATATGATCAAGGAAGCGATCATGGGGGACGCTCATCTGCCGATCATCCTTGAACCTTGATCGCCTGCACCTGACATTCCCCACCAATCCCAACATCCACTTCATACCAGAGCCATGCCGTCCCGTATGGGTCCTCCATGCTATACTTTTATCAAAAGCGACAGCAGGAGGGCCTGCCATGAAGAAATGTACGATCGATCCTGACCATTCGGTTGCAACCTTCGCCATCCGGCACCTGGGCATCGCGCATGTGCGGGGCATGTTCAACAAGCTTTCCGGCTGCGTCTATTACGACGCCGCCGATATTTCGCGATCCACCGTTGAGGCGGAGATCGACGTAACAAGCCTGTCCACGGGCATCAAGAAACGGGATGATCATGTGCTGAGCGACGAGATGCTCGACGCCGCCCGGTATCCCACGATCACCTTCAAGAGCACGAAAGTCATTCCCGCCGCGGGCGGGAAGGTGAAGGTGCAGGGCGAGCTTACGATCCACGGCGTGACGAAACCCGCTGTCCTTGAAGTGGAATATTTCGGGCCCGTCAAGAGCCCTTTCGGCGGCGAGGTGTCCCTGGGATTCACCGCAAGGACCATGGTGAACCGGAAGGATTTCGGGGTGAACTGGGGCGACGACGTGCTCGATACAGGCGGGCTCGTGGCGGGGAAGGAAGTGGAGATCACGCTGGATGTGGAGGCGGACCTGGAACAGTGAAAATCGATGGAATTATGCGCAATCCATCTCGCATCATATTCATCTTTGTCTTCATCCTCTGCCTTGTACAGGCAGCCTACTATTATCCGCTTCTTCCCGAGCGGGTGGCTTCGCATTTCGGCGCATCGGGAAGGCCGGATGCATGGTCAGGCAAGGAATCCTTTATCAGGATCTATCTGATCGCGGTTGCGGTTATTGCAGCGCTATTCTCAAGCATCGGATTGCTGCTCAAAAAAACACCGGACTCTCTCATCAACCTTCCGAACAAGGATTACTGGCTGTCTCCGGAACGCAGGCAAGAGACCATAGATGCTCTGTCCCGGCAGTTCCTTTGGGCAGGTTCTGCAACGCTCCTGCTGCTTTTGGACATATTCCATCAGTCGTTCCGCGTGCACCTGGGCAAGGCAGAAACCTTGGAACATCCATTGGAAAGTGTCGTGGTCTATGTCGTCTTCAACCTCTTCTGGACGGTTGCGCTGATCCGAAAATTCAAGCGAAAACCGTGATTCTTATTGCCGAAGAATCTATCGATTATTTGGCTTCAGAGATGGAAACGAAGAAAAATTACGTCGTTAGTGCGATTTTTATCAAGAAGGCCAAAAAAGCGCTTGACATGGACATTCGGTTTGTCTATATTCAGCCATGATGTTCGCAAAAGCCCTTCAGACCCGTCGACTGCACGTTGCAGCATGGCTGATTCAAGCCGTGGCTGAAGGGGGATCGTCTTAGCTTTTTCAGTACAGACGCATATCATCTCAAAGGCCACGGAAATCAACAGATTCCGTGGCCTTTTTGTTTTTCCATTCCTCAAGGAGGTGCGGCATGAAGTGGGACGCGCAGAAGTACGACGCTGTGAAAGCGCCGCAGATCGACGCAGGACGGGAGCTCATCGCCCTGGCACGGGTCCGAGAGAACGACGACATCCTCGACCTGGGCTGCGGAACGGGGAAGCTTACTGCAGATCTGGCGCGTCTCGCATCGAAGGGGAGCGTCACGGGCGTCGATCCCTCGGAAGAGATGCTCGGCAAGGCAAAGGATGTTTCGAACATAACCGGGAACATGCGTCTGGTCAAGGCTGCCGCGGAAGACCTCTCCTTTGATTCAGCCTTTGATCTGGTCTTTTCCAATTCCGCCATGCAGTGGGTCAAAGAACAGTCAAGGGCGGTGCAGGCGGCCCACCGGTCGCTCAAGAAGGGCGGCAGGATCGCTTTTCAGCTCCCGGCAAGGGACTTCTGTCCTGCCTTCTTTTCCGGCGTCGAGACCGCGGTCAGCGATCTGGGTTATGAGCGGTTTTTCGAAGGATGGCAGTCGCCGTGGTACTTCCCGGGGCAGCGAGAGTATGCGCACCTGCTTGCGAACGCCGGATTCGCCTCCGTCGATGTCTTTCCGCGGCAGTACGAACTGGTCTTTTCCACGGTGAACGATGTCACTGCCTGGTGGTCCTCTGCGGGCTTGCGCCCCTATCTCGCATCGCTGCCCGAGACGGCGCATCCCTATTTCCTGGAGGCCTTCGGCGAAAGTTTCGAGCGGAGAAGGACGGAGAAGGGGATTGAGTTCAATTTCACGAGACTCTTTGCATTGGCAAATAAATAGCAGAACCCGGAAAGATGAAACAGGTCTTTCACCGCGAAGGCGCGAAGGACGCAAAGGGAATCAAAAGAACGCGATATAGAAACTCTTCGCGACCTTTGCGTCTTGGTGGTTCGCAATGGCTTTTTAATAAAAAGGGAGAAAACCATGCATACCATGCCCTATCATAAATATACGCCGTATAAACCCGTCGATCTGCCGGACCGCCGCTGGCCTTCGCGGACCATTACGCAGGCTCCCGCATGGTGCAGCGTGGATCTCCGGGACGGGAACCAGGCGCTTGCCATTCCCATGAGCGTGGCGGAAAAGCTCGAGATGTTCAGCATGCTCGTTGCCATGGGATTCAAGGAGATCGAGGTCGGTTTTCCGTCGGCATCGCAGGTTGAGTACGATTTCGTCCGGATGCTGATCGGGCAGGACCTCGTGCCGCCGGACGTGACGATCCAGGTGCTCACGCAGGCGCGGGAACAGCTGATCGATTGCACCATCGAGTCCCTCCGGGGAGCAAAGCGCGCGGTGATCCATATGTACAATTCCACGTCGGAGCTGCAGCGCAGGGTGGTGTTCCGCATGGACCGGGAGGGGATCAAGCGGATCGCCGTGGACGGCGCGAAGCGGATCGCGCAAGAAGCGAAAAAGCTCGCCGGTGCCCATATTGTGTACGAATACACGCCCGAGAGCTTCACGGGAACGGAAATGGACTTCAGCCTCGAAGTCTGCGAGGCGGTCTGCGAGGTCTGGGCGCCGGTTTCGAAGAACAGGGTCATCCTGAACCTTCCGGCGACCGTGGAAATGGCTACGCCGAACGTCTATGCCGACCAGATTGAATGGTTCTGCCGGAAGATCAGCAACCGGAAGAACCGGGTGATCAGCGTGCATGCGCACAATGACCGCGGCACCGCCGTGGCGGCCACCGAACTGGCGCTCATGGCGGGCGCCGACAGGGTCGAGGGGACGCTCTTTGGGAACGGCGAACGCACCGGGAACGTGGATATCGTGACCCTGGCGATGAACCTCTTTTCCCAGGGCATTGATCCCGGGATACGGTTCCACGACATCGACGGGATCATCGATACCTGCGAACGGTGCACGCGCATGCCGGTGCACAGCCGCCATCCCTATGCGGGCGAGCTTGTGTACACCGCCTTCTCGGGTTCGCACCAGGATGCGATCAACAAGGGGCTCAAGGCCCGCACGGAATCGCGGGCAGCGCACTGGGAAGTGCCTTATCTCCCGATCGACCCCTCGGACGTGGGCCGCACCTTCGAAGGAGTGATCAGGATCAACAGCCAGTCGGGCAAGGGCGGCGCTGCCTATGTGATGGAGAAGGATTTCGGCTTTTCCCTTCCCAAGGCCATGCACCCGGAGTTCGGACGCATGGTGCAGGCAGCGGCTGAGAAAACCGGAGGCGAAATCTCGCCCGAGAAGATCATGGAGATCTTCGACCGGGCCTACCTGAGGAATGACGTGCCGTTCTCGCTGGTCAGGTGCAGTGTAACGGATCTTTCCGCGGAAATGCCGGGTGCCGCCGCGATCGACGCAACGATCACGGTGAACGGCGAAGAGCGCACGATATCCGGGAGGGGCAACGGACCGGTTGATGCATTCAGCAGGGCGCTTCGCGATGAGGCGGGGCTGGACTTCCATGTAGATGCATTCAGCGAGCATGCGCTGGAAAAAGGATCCGACTCCCATGCCGTGGCGTATATCGGCGTGCGGATCGGCGGCAAGGGAACGGTCTTCGGGGCGGGGGTTGACACGAGCATCGACCGTGCGTCGCTCAAGGCGCTGCTCTCGGCCGTGAACCGAGTAAGTGATTTGCAAAAGAATGATCGTAACCACGGAGTCACGGAGACAGGCCGAAAGAAAGTATGAAGGAAATCCTAAAACCCTCGGATCTCCGATAGATCATTGAGTTACGAAGACAAGGCGCAATGAAACCAGGGGCTTTTCACTTGTTCTCCGTGACTCTGTGGTTAGAAACGAAGACGATTATCTCTTCTATGAAAGGTAGTGATGGAACAAATAACTGAATCCGGGTTGATCTCCGAAGCGCGCCGGACCCGGGTGATCATCGCGCTGCTTGCGGTCTACCTTTCCTGGAGCTCGACCTACATCGGCATCAAGTTCGCGCTCGAAAGCCTGCCGCCGTTGTTCATGATGGGGATGCGGTTCTTCGTCTTCGGCCTGGGCATGTATGCGTGGCTCATCATGCGCGGGGAGAAAAGCCCGACACTTCGCGAATGGCTGTGGTCCGTTGTGATCGGCACGTTCCTGATGCTCGGCGGGAGCGCAGGCGTGGCCTATGCGGAACAGTGGGTCGCTTCGGGCCTGGCGGCGCTCGTGATCGCCACCACGCCGCTCTGGACCGTGCTCTTTGCCGCCTTATGGAGACACCGGCCGAATGCCGTCGAATGGGTCGGACTCGCCGTCGGGTTCGGCGGAATCGTTCTCCTGAATCTCGGCGGCGATCTGCGCGCTAATCCGGTTGGAGCCGTTTTGCTCGTGCTTGCGGCAATCTCCTGGGCTTTCGGATCGGCCCTGAGCAGGCATGTGGCGCTGCCCAGGGGCATGATGGCGGGCGCCGCGGAGATGATCGCCGGCGGCGCGGTGGTGATCGTGACGGGTTTCGCGCTGGGAGAGCGGGTGACCGCAATGCCGACGTTCAGATCCCTGGTCGCGGTCGTCTATCTCGGGATCGTGGGCTCGCTCATCGGCTTTACGGCATACACCTATCTGCTGAACCGGGTGCGGCCGGCCCTGGCAACGAGCTATGCTTATGTCAATCCCGTTCTTGCTCTTTTGCTCGGTTTCTGGATCGGCGGAGAAAAGATCGGCATGCTCGAAGTATGGGCCATGGGCATCATCCTTCTGGGCGTGGTGCTGGTGGTGTTGGGACAGCGAAAAGATTGACAAGGCGACAAGACGACAGTGTGACAAGACGAATAAATCGTTTCTGTCATTGCGAGGAGCGATCTTTGCGACGCGGCAATCTCGTAGTTGTACTGGAAAATATCTCGAGGATATCCCTATGGACCTGGAATATCTTCGAAAAAACATCGACCACCTCGACAGCATGATCATCTCCCTGCTTGCGAAACGGTCGGATCTGGTGGCCGCTGCTGCAAGCCTGAAAAAGAACGAACAGGGCGTACGGGACCCGAAGCGTGTCGAGGAAGTGATCGCCAAGGTCAGGGCAACGGCGCTGAAGGAAGGGCTGGACCCCGCGATCGCGGAAGCGACCTATCGGACCCTGATCGGCTGTTTTGTGCGAAAAGAAATGTCACTGTTCAAAAGGAGCTGAATAACATGGATCAGCAAAAGATGAAAGCGGTGCTGAAGGAGACCTTCGATACCGTGTCAGGGGGCTATGACGGCGATGCGCTCCGGTTCTTTCCGCGGAGCGCAGAGAATATGGCCGCGCTGCTCGGTGTGAAGGGCGATGAGCACGTGCTGGATGTTGCCTGCGGAACGGGCCACGCATCCATGGCCGTGGCGCGAAAGCTGCAGAAGGGAAAGGTGACGGCAGTCGACTTTTCCGCAGGCATGCTCGTACAGGCGCGAAGGAAGGCCGAGTCCCGGGGAATCGGAAATATTGATTTCCTGGAAGGGGACATGCAGGAACTTCCTTTCGAGGAAGGACGCTTCGACGCAGCGGTCTGCGCCTTCGGGATCTTCTTCGTCATGGACATGGAGACGCAGCTCGCTCATATCGCGTCGCGGGTGAAACCGGGGGGGAAGGTCATGATCTCGAACTTCCAGGAAAGCTACTTCCATCCGCTCAAGGATCTCTTCGTCGATCGTCTAACCGCCTACGGGGTCACTAATCCGCCGCAGGCATGGAAGCGCATTGCCCATGAAGACGGTTGCCGGCAGCTCTTCGAAACAGCAGGGATGAAGGACATCTCGGTGGAAAAGCGGAACGTGGGCTACCATCTGGCTGGCGCTCAGGAGTGGTGGGACATCGTCTGGAATGCCGGGTTCAGGCGCCTGGTCGCTCAGCTGTCGGCCGAAGACCAGGAACGATTCAAGCGAGAGCATCTGGCGGAAGTGGATGCGCTCAAATCCAAGGACGGCATCTGGCTCGACGTGGGAGTGCTGTATACCGTCGGGACGACCGGGCGTTGATAACGTATGGGTAACCTCTGAAGGAGCTGGGAGAGTATTATGAACACCATTCCGTCATGGCAATACGATGAAATGCAGCAGATCGGCAAGGACTACGGCAGCATTGACGAGGTGGAAGCCTACGACGAACGTCACGGTAAGTTCCGGGACGTTCAGCGGGAAAACGAGGAGATCCTGCAACTGCTTGCTGCAACGTCCGACCATGCGATCATCGAGATCGGATCGGGCACCGGCGCGTTCGCAATCCAGGCGGCACGACGATGCAGCCGCGTCTATGCCGTGGACATCTCCCGCGCCATGCTCGCCTATACGAAGGCGAAGGCCGAGAAGGCGGATATCTCCAACATCGAATATCGTCATGCGGGCTTTCTGACCTACCGGCATGATGGACCGCCTGCTGATGCGCTGGTGACAAATACGGCGTTTCATCATCTGCCGGATTTCTGGAAGGGCATTGCGCTCGAAAGGATGCACGGGATGCTGAAGCACGGCGGACTGCTCTATCTGTCCGATGTCGTATTCGATCAGCGGAACGTCCTGCAGAACATCGATGCCTTCATGACGAATCTGGAACGCCTCGCCGGTCCCGGTATCAGGAAGGATGTGGAAGATCATGTACAGAAGGAATTCTCCACCTACGACTGGATCATCGAGGGCCTGCTCGAGCGTGCGGGATTTTGTGTCGTAAGTAAAAACTTGCTCAACGGCGTCATCGGACGGTATCTCTGCAGGAAAGAATAAAAGGCGCGGACATGCATATCGGGCTGGTTCATGCGTGGATTCTTGTCCTCCCGGTGGTCGCCATATTCGCGGCGGTAACGCTTGTCCGACGCGATGTTGCACGGCGGCTGGGCGACATGACGGGATATACAACCCGGGAAAAAGCTGCAACGGTCATAGCCTCTCTGTCTACTTATCCGTTCATGGTG
>JAKAHZ010000096.1 GCA_021814615.1 Nitrospirota bacterium
CGCCGTGCTGCCCACCACGTTGCAGATCGTACAGGTATAGGCGTCCTTTGCGCGCGCCTCGCGGAGAGCGGCTAGCGTATCCGCCGTCTCGCCCGACTGCGTGATGCTGACAAAGAGCGTGCCTTTCGAAATGACCGGGCTCATGTACCGGAACTCGGAAGCGATGTCCACGGCAACGGGGATGCGGGCGAACTTTTCGATCAAATACCTGCCGATGAGCCCCGCATGAAACGAGGTGCCGCACGCGGCGATATGGATCCTGCGCAGGCTTCGGATGCCGGCCTCGAGGCCGAGCTCGCTGATTAAGCGGTCGCTGTCGCTGATCCATTCCCGGAGCGTGTCCCGGACGCCGGCGTGCTGTTCGTGGATCTCCTTCCGCATGAAATGCTCGAAGCCCTGCTTTTCCGCCATGGCCGGCGTCCAGTCGATGGTCACTGCCTTGCCGTCCAGCGGCTGCGGACGCAGTGATTCGAGATCCTTTACTTCAAGGTTGTTCCGGCGGAGAACGGCGAGCTGTCCGTCTTCGAGGTAGAAAAACCGTTGTACACGCGACAGCAGAGCCGGCACATCCGATGCGATATACTGGGACGTTCCGTCCGTGCCGATCACGAGCGGACTGCCCTTGCGCACCGCGAAAAGCGTTCCCGGCGAGTCCTCGTGCAGGATGCCGAGGGCATAGGAGCCGCGCAGGAGCAAAACCGCCTCGCGGATGGCGTCTTCGATCGGCATGCCCCGCCGCAGGTTGCGCTCGATCAGCCGGGGCACAACCTCCGTGTCGGTCTGGGAGAGAAAGACCTGCCCGTCCGACTCCAGGTCGCGCCGGAGCACTCGATAATTCTCGATGATGCCGTTATGCACGACCGTCACGCTGCCGGCAACATGGGGATGAGCATTCGCGGTAGAGGGCTCGCCATGGGTCGCCCACCGGGTATGACCGAGGCCGGAAATGATGGACATCGACTGGCTCGGCAGGATGCGGGCAAGATCGGCGATCCTGCCTTTGGTTTTATAGACGTCGATCTTTTTCTTCCCGTTCTGAAAGGCCACGCCTGCGGAGTCATATCCCCGGTATTCGAGTCTGGACAGACCGTCCATTAATATCGATACATTACCCTGATCGCTCACCAGCCCGACGATTCCACACATGGACCTTCCCCCTATGAAGTGCAGCGGTGAATCTTCACGCGATGATCACACGCATTTGTGCGGCGCGGGATCGGTTCTTCGGCGAAGGCCGATCCTGCATTCTTGCTCTGTGATTAATACAGTGCAGATTCCATACCATTAGCTCTGCGCTCAGAATCGTGACGCCAATCTTTTCAATACAGAGCGATAGGGAAAGGATTTGCGATCGGGATGGCGAGAGATTATTTTCTGTTCTTTTTACTCCCGGCCTTAGAGAAACGTAAAAGTCTCCCGAATCAATTCGATGCCATGTTCTAAAGCGTTGATTTGTAAGGAGACAAGTATCCCCGGGCAGAGAAGGAAGCACGGGTATTGTTCACAACAGGAATTTAGCGGCGATGAGCAGGTCATTAGGAACATGTATCCTGCGGGGACACGGTTTTCGTTGAAATACCCTGGAAATCGCCCGAAAGCTTCCGTTTTTCGTGTGCAGTGTTTCCGTCGGATACAGGATAACCGACCGGCCGGAAGAGATGTATCCGGAGGTGGCATTGTCGGGAAAAGATCAGTGTCGTCGATTTTGAGAGTAGTTGATTTATCGCTACATCCTGAAGGGCATTGAACTTGCTTATAAGCATCTCACTATGGCTGCGTCTGCGAAAGAACAGAAAATCCTCATTATTGACGAATACGGATTCTCTCGCATCTGCTCGGCGATTCTGGGCAGCATCGGGTACAAAACCGAGATACTTTCGCATGACACCGATCTGCCGATTCAACTGCGCAAAGACAGTATCGGACTCATTGTAAGCAGCTATCCCTACGGCGCCAGGTATTTCGAGCATCTCTGGTCCAAGAACATTCCGATCATCATTCTCTCCGACGGGATCGATGATCAGTTGATCGGGATTCTGAACAAATTCGAGCATTCAGCCTGCATGATCAAACCGCTGGACTATGACAAGTTCAAGAATACCGTGAAGCAGGCCGTCGAAGGGTGTCTGCCGGCTGCAGGAGGGTTCAGCATTGAATGATCTGATCCGGGCCATCGTTGCCGCGGCTGTCATCGCCCTCGTCGCCACGACACTGCACGCCGCAGATTACGTGATCGGAGAGGGAGATACCCTCACCATTTCCGTATGGGGGGAGAAAGAGCTGACGTCGACGGTGAAGGTGCGGCCCGACGGCAAGATTACCATTCCCGCCGTCGGCGAGGTTGCCGCTGCGAATCAGACCGCCGAGGCGCTTCAGGATCAGCTCAAGACAAAGCTGCGGAAGATCGTCCGGGACCCGCTCGTCACCGTCACCGTAACGGAAGTGACCAACAACAAAGCCTACGTCTTCGGCGGGGGCGTCAAATCCGGAGTCTATGCGCTCACTCAGCGTACCACACTCTTGCATCTCCTCTGCCAGATCGACGATGTAAAGAACGCCGATCTCAAGAGGGCTTATGTGCAGCGCGGCGACAAGAAGGTCCGTGAGGACTTCTCCCGGCTCTACCACTGGGGGGCAATCGAAGACGACATCATTCTGCAGCCCAACGACATCATCTACATCCCCGTGAATTTGGAGCACGATACCGTTTTCGTCATGGGCGCAGTGAACACGCCAAAGGTCGTGGACTTCAAGAACGGGATGACGATCATGGACGCGATCCTCGCCGCCGGAGGGTTCACAAAATACGCGGACCTGAACGACACCATGATCTATCGGAAAGAGAGCGGGCGGGATGTGACCTTGAACGTGAAGGTGAAGCGGCTGATGAACGACGGCGATCTGACGCAGAACGTGCTGCTGCGGCCCGGAGATTATGTCATGGTCAACGAGAGCCTCTTCTAGGAGCGGTGATGGACACTCAGCAGGATCTGGATTTCAAGAAATACCTGGCAATCATCTTCGAGCGGCGGCGCCTCTTCGCTGCCGTTCTCATCGTCGTCACCAGCCTGGTCGTTGCAGCAGGGTACGTTCTGCCGAAGTCCTATGAAGCGAAATCCACGGTATTGATCGAACGCAGCCGCATGAGCGAATTCATCAAGAATGTAGCCGTTGCGACGCCGATCGAAGAGCGGATCAAGGCCGTCGAAGTGGTCATGAAGAGCAGGCCGCTCATCCTGCTCGTGATAAACGATCTCAAACTCGCGCCTGCAAATGCCACAGAATCGCAGGTCGAGGCGCTGGTACAAAGGCTGCAACGCCTGACGGTCGTGAATTTGGATGCGGCTCGGTCGAGGAGCGAAGTGGATCTTTTCACCGTTTCCTTCAAGAGCGGGGACCCGGCGCTTGCGCGCGATTATGTGAACGCAATCGTGAAACGGTACATCGAGGAGATACTGTCCGCCAACCGGAACGATTCGTCGGGTGCAAATCGTTTCCTGCTGGGGCAGATCGAACTATTCCGGACGAAGATCACCGCAATTGAAGCCGACATCGCACGGCTCAGCAGGGAGCGGCAGTACGTGGCGCAGGAGCGCATGAGCGGCCTGCAGAAGAAACTCGACAACCTGCGGCTGCAGTATACCGACAGCCATCCCGATGTGCAGAAAGCGCTGGCCGAAATGGAGGCAATGCGGAAGCAGACCGCGGGCGGAGAGCATGCGGAACGGCAGGGGGCCCAGCAGAAGATCTCCGCTCTGGAACGTGAGCGCAACACCTATCAGAAGATTTACGAGGATCTTGTCGCCGCCATGGGCCGGTCCGAGGTGACCACGCACATCGAATCACAAGACAAGGGCGCTGCATTCAAGATCCTGGAACCCGCACTGCTGCCCCAAAAACCCGTGAGCCCGGACCGGGTCAAGATGATCCTGATTGCTCTGGTCGCGGGCGTCGCGGCAGGCGCGGGGCTCGTCATTCTGCTGGATCGCATGGACCGGTCCGTGCGGAGCCTGGAGACCGCTCGCTCCTTCGGCCTGCCGGTGCTTGCCGTCATCCCCCATGTCCCCCTTGCAGCGGAAATTGCAAAGGTTCGGCGAATCGACCTTGCCTTGTATGCGACAACGGGGCTCTATTTGCTGGGCGTCGTCGGGCTCCTCTCCTTCGAGCTCTTTGGACGGAGGATGCCATGAGCAGAATCGAGAAAGCTCTCGAGAATGCCGTTCGTCGCCGGGAGCCCCTCCAGGCTCCGGAG
Source organism: Nitrospirota bacterium (assembly GCA_021814615.1). Classification (GTDB taxonomy): domain Bacteria; phylum Nitrospirota; class UBA9217; order UBA9217; family UBA9217; genus JAKAHZ01. Next base: position 4,253 of record JAKAHZ010000096.1, read on the forward strand.
CCGATACAACAGACGCCGCGCCGTGAGGGACTTCCCCTGACTCCGTCCAATCCGCGCATCGTCGGCTTCGGCGACCAGACCGCCTTCGTCGCCGAGGAATACCGCAAGCTGCGGTCCATTCTGCTGCAGCTGACGAAGAGGCAGACCTATCTCAATACGCTCATGGTCACCAGCTCGGAAAGCGGCGAAGGAAAGAGCCTGACGGCCATTAATCTCGGCCTGGTCCTGGCGCAGGATTACAACCATACCGTACTGCTCATCGATGGCGACCTGCGGCGGCCGTCGCTCCACGACTATCTCGGCGTGAAGCCGCCGTTCGGACTGGCGGACTGTCTCCTGGACGGCGTTGACGTGTCCCGCGCCCTTATGCCTCTGGACAACGGGAAGCTGACGCTCCTTGCGGCGGGACGGAAAACGGACAATCCGGCAGAGCTGCTTTCGTCGGACAAGATGAAGACGCTCATGCGCGAAGTGAAGGGCCGGTATCACGACCGTTACATCATCATCGACACGCCGCCGGTTCTGCCTTTCGCCGAGACGCACTCGATCAGCACGTACATCGACGGCGTTCTGTTCATCGTGAAGGAAGGGACGGCGATGACGAACGTTGCGGCCTCACTGGATATCCTGAAGGACGGCAATGTCCTCGGGATCGTCTACAACGGCGCGCGCAAGGACAGGACGAGCGACCGGTATTCACATTATTACGACCAGTACTACCGCCGGACGGAAAGCGCCGGGATATCCGAGGCGAGCCATGTATGAGCAGTACTTTCATTTTCGGATGAAGCCCTTCGAGCTGGTGCCGAACCCGGACTTCCTGTATCTGAGCACCTCGCACCAGAAGGCGATGACCTACCTAACCTACGGCCTCGAAGCTCGGACAGGATTCATGATGCTCACCGGAGAGGTCGGTTCGGGAAAGACCACGCTTATCCGGTACTTCATGCGCGGGCTGGACAAGAGCATACCCCTGTCGAAGATTTTCAACACGCGCGTGAATGCCGAGCAGCTCCTGGCCATGATCATCCAGGACTTCGGGCTCGAGAACAGCAGCCGGGACAAGGTCCACCTCATGAAGCAGCTCTACGATTTCCTCATCGAGGAATACAGCAAGGGCCGGCAGGCGCTGCTGATCATCGACGAGGCGCAGAACCTGACGCCGGAACTGCTCGAAGAGGTGCGGATGCTTTCGAATCTCGAAACCGACGATACCAAGCTGCTGCAGATCCTCCTGGTCGGGCAGCCGGAGCTGAACCGGGTGGTCGCGCAACCCGGACTCCGGCAGCTTCGCCAGCGGATCGGCATCGTCTGCCACTTGAACACGCTGAGCCGGCAGGAGACCGAGGATTATATCTACCATCGGCTTGAGATCGCGGGAAACCGCTCCGCCCTGACCTTCACCGGCACGGCCCTCGATGCAATCCATCTCTTCAGCAACGGTGTGCCGCGGCTCATCAATGCCGTTTCCAACCTGCTGCTGCTCACGGCATTCTCCGAAGGGGTCGCGGAAGTGAACCGGGAGATGGTCGACGATGTCGTTGAAAGCCTGAATCCCCAGCAACTTCAGCCGCAGATTCCGGTCGAGCACCAAGGCAGAAGGGTTCTGCTCGACGCCCTGGGAATTTCCGCCCGGGCTCCGCAGCGGGACGAGGGAGGGGGCCGGCAGGATCAGGGCATGCAGGCGCTTCACAAGCTGCTGGTGGATATGAACCGGCGCATCCGGGCCATGGAATCCTCGGCTGGAGGCGATTCCGCGTCCGATCTTGCCGACCTCCGGGCCCGTCTCCGCACCCTGGAGGAGCTGCATCAGGAGCAGATCCGGAACGCAGACCGTATGGGGCATGCCGAGCGGCCGCAGGGCAGCAGCTCCGAGGAGCGACCCGCCTGGAAACTGTCGGACGTTCCCCCGCGGGCGGGGCAGCAGCCTGCTCCGGCAGAAACGGGAGAGCAGTGATGGCCGAAGCGAACTGGTATGCACTCTGGGTCAGGTCGCGGCAGGAATTCGTGACCGATGCCGAGCTGGGCAGGAAAGGGATCGAGCATTTCCTGCCGACGGTGACCAAGGTGCGTGCGTGGAAGGACCGGAACAAATCCGTCGTCTTCCCGCTCTTCCCGGGCTACCTGTTCGTGCGTGTTCCATCGCGTTCCGACGCATTCCTGCAGGTGGTCCAGACGCGGGGAGCGGTGACGCTCGTGGCCCTGGTTCCCGGGTTCCCCACGCCGGTGAGTCCCGAGGAGATCATCTCGCTCAAGAGCATGCTGGACTCCGGATCGCCTGTGGAGCTCTATCCGGATCTTCAGACCGGCGCGGCGGTCAGGGTGAAACGCGGTCCGTTGTGCGGCGCCGTCGGCATGCTGTCGCGCCGGAACGATCAGCACCGGTTCACGGTTAATATCGAGCTTCTCGGCAGAAGCGTGAGCACGTCGATCCTTGCCGAGGACGTGGAGCAGGCCTGATCTGCGTCAGGGGTCCTGCACGGTTTATCCTTTCGGCTGCCCGTGTGTAACCGAAGGGGCGAAGCATGGCCAAAAGAGGCTGCCGCCGAGTCCGAGCGGTTTTCATTTACTATAAGGAAAGTCGAGGTCTTCCATGAACGACAGTACGGCACGTGCAGAGAACCGACGCTCCACGCTCTTCGACAGGAAAAGCTGCTGCGAGGAAACCTACTTCCGCGAAATGATCGCGCTGGAGCGCAAGCGGAGCGAGCGGTCGGGGCATCCGCTCCTGGTCATGACCCTGAACCTGATCCGTGTGGGCGACATCGATACGCGGCGCGAGACCGCGCGTGACGCGATACGCGCCCTTGCGGCGCTGACGAGAGAGACGGACATCAAGGGCTGGTACCGCCAGGACGAGGTGCTCGGGGTCATCTTCACGGAGATCAACAACAGCGCGCCGGGAACAATCGAGAGCAAGGTGGTGCAGGGCCTGCAGCGGGGCGTGGCGCCCGAGGCGCTCGAACTGAGCAGGATCCTCTTTCATCGTTTCCCCGAAGGCAGGAGCGGCTCCGGGCGCGGCGGGCCCAGCGAGTTCACGTTCTTTCCCGAGCTCAAGGAAAAGGAAAAGTCCCGGCGGGCGGAACTGGCCGCCAAGCGGTTCATCGACATCATCGGCAGCATCTTCGGCATACTTCTGTTTTCGCCATGCTTTCTGCTGATCCCGCTCTGGATCAAAATGACCTCCGCAGGACCGGTGCTCTTCAAACAGACGCGCGTGGGACAGCACGAAAAACTTTTCATCTTCTTCAAGTTCCGGAGCATGTACGTGAACAACGACGACAGCGTGCATAAAGCGTATGTGCGTGATTTGATCGCAAAAAACAAACCGGCTGCCTCGGGCGGAAGCGGAGAGCAGAAGGTGTTCAAGATCGTGGGGGATAAGCGTGTCACGCCGATCGGACGGCTCCTCCGGAAGACGAGCCTCGACGAGCTTCCCCAGTTCTTCAACGTGCTCCGGGGCGACATGTCCCTGACCGGGCCGAGGCCTCCCATCCCCTACGAGCTGGAGCAATATGATCCCTGGCACCGCTGTCGTGTCATGGAGATCAAGCCGGGTATCACGGGTTTGTGGCAGGTCGTGGGCAGGAGCTCGACGAATTTCGACGAAATGGTGCGGCTCGATCTGCAGTACGCGCGGCACTGGACCATCTGGCTCGATCTCAAGATCCTGCTCAAGACCCCCTGGGCGATGATCGCGGGCAAGGGCGCCTACTAGGGCGTTCAGCCGCGGAGGCAAGGAGGACACATGATCAACATCGGCATCATCGGGTACGGCTACTGGGGACCTAATATCGTCAGGAACTTCTGCTCATCCGACGGCGCGAAGGTCGTGTCGGTTTGCGACCAGCGCGACGAGTCCCTCGGCCGTTGCAGCAAGGCGTATCCTCAGATATCGCAAACAAAAGACTGTCGCGACGTTCTGGCGTCCCCGGACATCGACGCGGTCGCCGTCATCACGCCGGTCTCGACGCATTTCGACCTGGCCAAACGGGCGCTCGAGAACGGGAAACACATCTTCGTGGAAAAGCCCTTTACCGCGACGGCTGCCGAAGCGGAACAGCTGATCGAACTCGCGGAAAAGAAGAATCTCACGATCATGGTGGACCACACGTTCATCTTCACGGGAGCGGTCCGGAGGATCAAGCAGGTCCTGGAGGAGAAGATGCTGGGCGATCTGTACTACTACGATTCGGTCCGCGTGAACCTGGGACTCTTCCAGCCCGATGTGAACGTGATCTGGGATCTGGCGCCCCATGACTTCGCGGTCATGGACTTCCTGCTGCCGGACAGACCGCGCGGCGTCGCCGCCTGCGGCAAGGCGCATGTGAACGGCCATGCCGATACGGCCTATGTGACCGTCCATTTCGACAATAACCTGATCGGCCATTTCAACGTCAACTGGCTGTCGCCGGTCAAGGTCAGGACCACGCTGATCGGCGGCGAAAAAAAGATGCTGGTCTGGAACGACCTTGAGGCCGACGAGAAGATCAAGGTCTACGACAAGGGCGTGGATGTGACGAGCCGGGAGAGCTCCTACAACCTCAGGGTCAACTACCGTTCCGGAGACATGTATGCGCCCCGCGTGGAGCAGGGCGAAGCCCTCAAAACCGAGACGGAGTATTTCGTCCGCTGCGTGAACACGGGCGAGCGGCCGGTGAACGACGGAAAAGCCGGTCTCCGGGTCGTGAAGCTCCTGGAGGCCTGCAACCGTTCGCTCGAGCAAAACGGTCAGGTGGTGAGCCTGTGAACTACCTCTGCGTAGCCGGCGACGTCTGCCTGGGCCAGAACGTCAAGCTGGCCAAATTCATCAATCTCTACGGATGTACGATCGGCGATAACAGCAAGATCGGGACCTTCGTGGAAATCCAGAAAAACGCCACCGTGGGCAGCAACTGCAAGATCCAGAGCCACACGTTCATCTGCGAGGGCGTGACGATCGAGGACGACGTGTTCGTCGGCCACGGCGTCACCTTCGTGAACGACAAGTATCCCCGCGCCACGAACGGAAACGGCGGACTGCAAAGCGAATCGGATTGGAAGGTGGTGCCCACCGTGGTTCGGCGCGGCGCTTCCATCGGTTCGGGCGCGACCATTTTATGCAATGTCACGATCGGCGAAAACGCCATCGTGGGATCAGGAAGCGTCGTCACGCGGGACGTCCCCGCGAATGTCATTGTCGCCGGGAACCCGGCGAAGGTCCTGAGGAGGATCGATCATGAACCAACACATTCCATTCCTTGATCTTGTTACGCCGCACCGCGAGCTGGAAGAAGAGATCGTGGCCCTGGTCCGCGACGCCCTCCGGCATGCGCGTTTCATCGGCGGCCCCATGGTCGAGGAATTCGAGAAGGAGTTCGCCGCTTTCTGCGGGACCAAGCACGCCGTCGGCGTGGGGAGCGGGACGGATGCGCTGCGCTTCGCCTTGCTGGCGGCGGACATCCGGCCGGGCGACGGCGTGATCACCGTTCCCTACACCTTTATCGCGACGACCGAAGCGATTTCCCAGGCAGGCGCCGAGCCGTTGTTCGTGGACATCGATTCGCGGACCTACAACATGAACCCCGAACGGCTGCGCGCGTTCCTGCTCGAACAATGCGCCACGGACCGGGCGACCGGCAGGACAATCCACCGGGCGACAGGACGGCCGGTCACGGCGGTGATCCCCGTGCATATCTACGGTCAGCCGGCGGAGATGGATGCGATCCGCGAACTGGCGGAACAGCACCGGTTGACGGTGATCGAGGATGCCTGCCAGGCTCACGGCGCGGAGTACTATTCGCGGCGCGACGGTCGCTGGCAGAAGGCGGGATCCATGAGCGCTGCCGCCGCCTTCAGCTTCTATCCGGGCAAGAACCTCGGCGCCTGCGGCGAGGCGGGGGCGGTCACCACGAACAGCGACGAGATCGCCAGCAGGATCCGCATGATTAGGGACCACGGCCAGGCGCAGAAATACTACCACGATCGCGAGGGCTATAACGGAAGGCTTGACGCGATCCAGGCCGGGATCCTTTCGCTCAAGCTGAAGAAACTCACCGCCGGGAACCGGCAGCGGAGGGACGCCGCGCGGCGGTACCACGAGCTGCTGCGCGATGTTCCCGAGATCGTGCTTCCCTACGAACCAGAAGGTTGCCATTCGGTCTATCACCTGTATGTCATCAGGAGCCGCGAGCGCGCCGCGTTGCAGGATTTCCTGTCGGCGCGCCAGATCGGCACGGGCATGCATTATCCGCTGCCGCTCCATCTGCAGAAGGCCTATGCCGGCCGCATGGATATGAACGGCTCGCTTGCCGCATCCGAGAGCGCATCCGCGGAAATCCTGTCCCTCCCCATGTACCCGGGACTCACGGCCGGGCAGCAGGAGCAGGTGGCGGCGGGCATCCGGGCTTTTGCGGCGTCGAGGGCCGTGCAGCCGGTTGCGTCATAAAAAACTTACACTTTTTGTCGACCGAGGAGCCGCCCATGATCCCTCCCTTTGAGAAGCCCATTTACGTGACGAGACCGTTTCTGCCGCCCTTCGAAGAGTTCTGCCGGGGTTTGCAGGACATCTGGGACAGCCGCTGGCTGACCAACGACGGGCCGGTGCTCAAGCGTTTTACCCGCGATTTGTGTTCGTTCTTCGAAACCGAGAATATCTGTCTTTTCAACAACGGGACCCTGGCCCTGCAGATTGCGCTCCAGGGAATGGGCATCTCCGGCGAAGTGATCACCACGCCGTATACGTTCGTGGCAACGACCCACGCGCTCTTCTGGAACAAGATCCGGCCCGTGTTCGTTGACATCGAGCCGTACCATTACACGCTCGACCCCGACAAGGTCGAGGCGGCAATCACGCCCTGGACCACGGCCATACTGGCAGTCCACGTGTACGGCCATCCCTGCAAGCTGAACGCGCTCGCCGATATCGCCCGGCGACACAACCTCCGGCTGATCTATGATGCGGCCCATGCCTTCGGCGTGAAGGTCGGCGGCAGGCCGATCGGCCATTACGGGGACTTGAGCATGTTCAGTTTTCATTCCACCAAGCTCTTTCACTCCGTGGAAGGGGGGATGCTGCTGTTCCGCGAAGCGGGCCTCAGGGGATTGTTCGATTACCTCAAGAACTTCGGCTTCAAGAACGAGGTCGAAGTGGTCATGCCCGGAACGAACGCGAAGATGAACGAAGTGCAGGCGCTCATGGGCATCCAGAACCTGAAGTACCTGGGCCAGACCATCGAGAAGCGGAAGGCGATCAGCGCGGTCTACCGAAAGCGTCTGGCGGAGATCCCGGGGATCCACATGGCGCCGGAGCTGCCGGCAGCCGTGCAGTACAACTATGCCTACTTCCCCGTCGAGGTGGACGAGCAGGAATTCGGCATGTCGCGCGACGCGCTCTACGACAAGCTGAAAGAATGGAATGTGTATACCCGTCGGTACTTCTATCCCCTGATCTGCGACTATCCCTGCTACCGGTCGATACCGGTGAACGGGTCCCTGCCCGTGGCGCGGCGGGTTGCGGGCCGCATCCTGACCCTTCCGATCTACGACGGGCTGGCGCTGAACGATGTCGAGACGATCTGTGATATCCTGCTCGGTCTTCACCAGAGCATGCGGATGCAGAGCGCGCAGGCTGCAATGCCGGCGCTGGCGGCGGTGGGACGGTAATAAACGGTCGGCGGGGAGAGGCCATGCAGAAAGTCGTCATCTTCGGCAACGGAGTGTTCGCCGAGCACATCTACTACCTGCTGACCCATGACGCTCAGCATGACGTGGCGGGGTTCACCGTCGATGCCGCCTATATCCGTGCGGATACGCTCTTCGGCCTGCCAGTCGTTCCTTTCGAAAACGTGGAGTCCCGGTTTTCTCCGGCTGAGCATCGTATGTCCGTGGCCGTCAGTTTTCAGCGCATCAACCGCCTGCGGGAGGAGAAATATCGCCAGGCGAAGGCAAAGGGATACGAGCTGATCAACTATGTGAGCTCCCGGGCTTCGGTATTCCAGGATCCTCTCTGCGGCGACAACAGCTACATTCTCGAAAACGCGGTGATCGGCCCCTATGTCCGCATCGGCAGCAACGTGGTTGTCGCGTCGGGCGCCATCATCGGGCATCACGTGGAATTGAAGGATCACAGTTTCATTTCACCCGGCGCGGTGGTCCTGGGCGGGTCGACGGTGGAGGAGTTCTGTCTGATCGGCGCGAATGCAACGATCAAGGAAGAGACCGTCGTAGCCCGGGAATGCCTGGTAGGCAGCGGCGTGTCCATCACGAGAAATACGACGGAACGTGGCGTCTATCTCAGCCCGCCGCCGCAGCTCTACCCGAAGCGGAGCGACGAGCTGCAGACCTGGCTCATGTGGCCGGTGCGGTCGCGACACTAGGGCGGCAAGAGAGAATCATCTGCAATGGAACATATCCTGACAGAGACGACGGTGATCCGCTCCCTGGAACGGGCGGACCTCGAACGCGCGGGAGAGGTCCTGTTCGGGGCGTTCACCACGAATGCCGTCAGCCGCGGGTATGCTCCTGCGCTCCGGTCCGTCCAGGAAGGCGTTTCCTGGGCCTGGGCCCTCCTCCGGCATGAGCCAGCAGAACGGCTCGTCGCGGTGCAGGAAGACCGCGTAGTGGGGATCTGCTGCCTCACGCCCCGCGGCCTTCTCGGCGGCATCGGGCCGGTTGCCGTTGACCCGGAATGCCAGGGCAGGGGAATCGGGCGGAAACTGCTGCAGGCGGTTCTGCACAAGGCCGGCGGCTGTTCCAGCATCAGACTCTTTCAGGAAGCGTTCAATCCCGCGTCCTTCTCCCTCTATTACGGGGAAGGGTTCTCCTCTGTGGCCGACCTGCTCGATCTTCGTGCGGACCGGGGATCGCGGAAACGCTGCGAGCCCTGCGGTCAGGTTTCGAAGGCAACGGCAGCCGACCTGAACGAGATTCATGCCTATGACGCACCGCGGAGCGGGGCAGACCGCCGCCCCGATCTCGGCTATCTTCAGCAGTGGGGCAGCATCTTCATACACCGGGCGGAAGAGAAGATCACGGGTTACCTCGCCTGCCTGCCCGGCGCCGCCTCCGTGCAGTTCGGGCCGTTGGTCGCCGACGGTGAGGAGGAGGCCTGCCGGCTTTTTCGGCATGCGGCAGACGCCTATGCCGACCGGCCGGTTCAGACTCGCGTCATGTCCCGGGACCGGGAGCTCGTCCATGCGCTCCGGGAAGCGGGCTTCACGCTCACCTGCATCGATCTCCTCATGGTCAGGGGCTCCTGGCGGCCCGGGCGGTCCATCGAGGCATTCGGCAGATTTCCCGAGGGAGCATAGGACAGGACGTCTCCGGCCGCTCAACGAGCGCCGTACATCAATGGAATGATCAGGCTTTCCCGGGGGGAGCCAAGGAGGATCCGTCATGCTGCAGGCACTTGAA
>JAKAHZ010000097.1 GCA_021814615.1 Nitrospirota bacterium
GATACGTGTTCACCGTGTCGCTTGGCCCGTCTTCGTCGCCTTGTCTCCTTGTCACCTTGTCACCCTGTCGGCTTCCTTCATACAGCTCATATTCCAGCAACCTGCACTCGATCCCGCTGTTCCAGAAGGGAATCCGGCGTTTCGACCGGAGACCGATCTTCTTCGCCAGTTCAAGATTGCCGGTGAACACGTATCCGCGGTAGCCCGCGCACTTCTGCTTCAGAAAGTCGCCGATCCCCGTATAGACCGCTTCGAGCTTCTGCACCTCGCCCATGCGCTCGCCGTACTCCGGGTTCATCACCACCACGCCGGGACCGGAAGGCACGGTCGTCTCGCTGAAATCGCAGACGCCGAATTCGATCAGGTGATCCACGCCGGCTGTTGCCGCATTCTTCTTCGCGGCATCGACTGCAGCAGGATCGATGTCCGCGGCGATGATCCGGCCGGCCAATTCCTTGAGCCCTTCCCGTCTCGCCTCGTCGCGTATCTTTTTCCAGGCCGCTTCGTCATGGGTCGGAGCATGCAGGAACCCGAAGTTCGTCCGCAGGAGGCCCGGCGCTCTGCGAAGCGCGATCAAGGCAGCCTCGATCGCCAGCGTGCCGCTGCCGCACATGGGATTAATGAAGTGTCCTTCGCCGTTCCAGCGCGTCGCCAATACGACCGCTGCAGCGAGCGTTTCCTGCATGGGCGCTGCCAGGGGGATCTTGCGATAGCCCCGGCGTGAGAGCGGCTCGCCGGACGTGTCGAGATAGACCGTTGCCTTGTTGTCGGCCCAATAAAGATGCACGACCGAGCGGTCGCGCTCAGGCCCGGAATCGGGGCGTCTCCCTTTCTTCTCCTTGATCCGGTCAACGATGGCGTCCTTGCACTTGAGGCTTGCATAGCGGCTGTCCCTGATGCCCGGCATGTCGACTGCCGAGGTGATGCAGAGGTAGCCGTCAGCAGAGACGATGGTCTCCCAGGGAATGTTTCGCACCTTGCGGTAGAGCGCATCGGGATCGCGAGCCGGGAATTCGGCAAGCACGAGAAGAACGCGATGGGCGGTCCGCAACCGCAGGTTCAGCCGCATGGCGTCGTTCATGTCGCCTTCGGTCTCTACGCCGGCGATGGTCTCGCCAAGAATGGGACAGGATAGATCGGTGAGTTCCTGCTTGAGAACTGGAGGAATGCCTTTGGGGCAGGTGATGAGGATCTTGCTTTTCATCGGTCAACAGTCAGTATAAAATCAGTCGATAGTCGGCAGTCGATAGTCAGCAGTCAAAAAACCTCGCCTTGTCGGCTCTTCATTCCGGTTCTATCGTCGCCACAAGGGAGAAGGAGACCAGCTGATCGCGGTGCAGCTCCGCCTGTTCCAGCGGCTCCACGGTGCAGAGGGCGATGCCGTTATTGTGCGCTTCGATCATGATCCGCGCGCATTCCTCTTCGCTGAACTTGAAGACCTGCCGCAGGGCTTTCATGACGTGTTCCATGGAATTCACGTCGTCATTGTGCAGCAGCACCTTGTAGCGCGGCATGATGAGCGCTTGGCGCTCCTCTATGGTCGCTGTCCTGGTATCGGGTTTTTCCGCCATCGTTCTCCCGCCGTCAACCACTTTCTCTTGGCAGAGGAGAATAACACAGCTGCCCGGAAAAAGAAAGGCCCGAGAGCATGCGCCCTCGGGCCGTTTCATTTGCTGTTCCCGCAACCTGCGGGATCCTAGGATCCTCAGCCCCCGCCCCATCCGCCGGAGCCGATTCCGCAGACCGAATGGTCATGGCCCATGGACGAGAACTTGGAAAGCATTTTCTTCGCCTTCTTCTCGCTGCAATAGGGGCAGACCGTGTCTGTTTCCTTGGCGCTCATGGACTGCAGAAGGACGAAATCCTTGCCGCAGGCCTCGCAGGAATACTCATAAAACGGCATAATTCAAACTCCTTTCAACTTTTGTCACGAAGGCAGAACTGCGGTTCTTTGCTTCTTCGCGTCTTCGTGGCAAAACGACTTGATGATCAGCATTTGCAGCGCTCCCGCGAACCGAGAGCGTGAAGAATAATACTCATGGGGCAAAAACCTGTCAAGGCGAAAATCGTGAGCATGCCTCCGACGAGGCCGGAAAAGTAGAACCACTTGGGGCTGACGGTGAAGCCCAGGACCACGCTGCCGAGAACGAAGATCCCGGCAAAAAGACGGATCAATCGTTCGAGATACCACGACTTGGTGCTTGCGAGATACATGTGTACCCTCCGAATAAGAGTAGTCAGGGGACAGCCAGAAGCCAGAAGAAAAGCCCGTCATGTTCTGCCGTTCTCCTGCATTCTGACCCCTGGCTCCTGGCTTCTGAAATTTACAGGCATGCAAAGGGCGCCTTGCGCTCCTTGGACGCGAACCGGGCGTAATGGGGCGAGGTGAAGATGTCCATGAGCATGTGCCTGCTCACCACGCCGACGTATTTGCCGTCCTTCACGACCGTCACCACGGAACAGCAGCTCTTGAGCAGCTCGTTCATGAGCTCCCCGGTCGATGCATCCGATCCGACGACGATCGGCGCCGGAACCGTGATCTTCGACGCAGAAAGCTCCGCAAGATCCTTCCCCTCCCGGATTGCATCCAGGATGGCGTTCTCCGACACGACGCCAAGAAGCTGCTGATCCTTGTCCACCACCGGCATCGCCGCGAGCCCTGAAGAGATGATCTTCATCGCCACCTCCTGCGCCGTTGCATCAGGATCGACGCTCACTTTTTCCTTCATGATATGCCATGCACAGATCCCCATAGCCCCTCCTTGATACGACAGTTCACAGTTCGGAGTTCAGCGTTCGTAGTTCGACGCAACCGTTACTTTGAACTCTGAACTGTGAACTTTGAACTTCTTTACAATCTTTCCCACTGTTTCGTGTCCGGATTGAACGCCTCGCTGAAGGCGGTGACCTCTTCCTTCAGGCCCGTCTCGTACCCCTCGGCAAGGCCGTAGTTGATCAGCATCTTGACGGCGCGGAGCGAGCTCAGGCTGTTGCCCGCGATACCGACGGCAAGCCGTTCCGTCTCCTGCTCCAGCATGTCGGGCGGCACGACCTTGTTCACCAGGCCGATCCGGAGCGCCTCTTCGGCATCCACGGTCCTGCCCGTGAACAGGAGCTCCTTGGCCCTGCCCACGCCCACGGTCTTGTACAGCCGCTGGGAGGCGCCGAAGACCGGCGGCAGCCCCAGCCGCACCTCGGGGAAGGAGAAGACCGCGTCGGACGATGCGATCCGGATGTCCGCTGCCAGGGCCAGGCCCAAGCCCGCGCCCGTTGTCTCTCCCTTGACCGCTGCGATCACCGGCACCGGGAGCGCCTCGATATGCGCAAGCAGGCTCCTGCCCACCTCGGCGAGATGGCCCGCCTCTTCCTTCGACAGTTTCGCCAGCGCTGGGTAGTCGATGCCGCCGGAGAAGTTCTTTCCCTTCGCCCGGAACACGACCACGCGCAGATCTGCGTTCTCGCCGTGCACCTCGGTCACCGTCCGGCTCAGTTCTGCCAGGACGCGGCGGTCGAGATAATTCTCCGGCGGATTGTCGAGCACCACCGTGCTGATCATGTCCTTGCAGGACCTTGTTATGCATGTACTCGTCATTGGAGAACCTCTATTCCCGCCACGAAGACGTCACGAAGAAGGTATCGATCTCTTCTTAGTGCCTTGGTGACTTCGCGGCGATCGATTATCACACCGTTTCCCAGTGTTTCTTCTCGATCATGTAGTAAAAGAGCGGGATCACCACCAGCGTCAGGGCCGTCGACGCAAGCATGCCGAAGATCAGCGCCAGGGCCAACCCCGACCAGACCGGATCGGTAACGATCACGACCGAGCCGAGGATGGCGGCAGCTGCGGTCAGCACGATCGGGCGGGTCCTGACCGCGCCCGCCTCGATCAAGGCCTGGATGAGCGGCATGCCTTCCTGCTTCTTGTCCAGGATGAACTCCAGGAGCACGATGGAGTTCCGCACCACGATCCCGGCGAGGGCGATCACGCCGATCATGGAGGTGGCGCTGAAGTACACCCCCGTGAGGGCGAATCCCGGCATGATCCCGATCATCGAAAGCGGGATGGCCGCCATGATGACCACGGGGATGGTGAAGGACCGGAACCTGCCGACCAGGAGCAGGTAGATGGCGATGAGCGCCACGCCCATGGCCGCTCCCAGATCGCGGAACACATCAAGGGTCAGTTTCATCTCGCCGTCCCACTTGATCGTGTAGCCTTGCGGCAGCGGGTGCTTCCAGAGGTACTTCATCATATCGAGCACCGCGTAGACCTGGCTCCGGTTGCCCATTTCGCCGTACACATAGGTGACTGGCTCGAGGTTCTTGTGATAGATCGGCAGGTCCGTCTCCGCCGGCACGGTTTTCACGAGCGACGAGAGCGGCACCTGGTTCCCCTGGGGTCCGGCGACATAGACCTTGTCCAGGTCGGAGAGGCCTGCCCGCTCGCCCTTGGGCAGCCGCAGGAAGATGCTGACGGGGTTCTTCGCATCCGGCTTATGGAGCGTCGAGACCGCCATGCCTGCCACGGACATGCGAAGCGTCTGCACGATCTGTTCCGTGGAGATGCCGGCGAGCGCCGCCTTTTCCTTGTCCACCACCAGCTGATACTTTTCCTGCGTCTCCTTCACGCTGTCGTCGATGTCCACGACCTGGTCGGTCTTCTCGAAGACCGTCTTGATCTCCCGGGCGATCTCGCGCTGTTTGGCGTAGTCGGGGCCGTAGATCTCGGCCACCACCGTTGCCCGGACCGGCGGCCCCGGCGGGTCCTCGACCAGCTTGATCGTGGCGCCCATTTCGCCGGCGAGTTTGTCGATGTCCGGCCGCATGGCCAGCACGATCGCTTCGCTCTTGCGCTTCCGCTCCTCCTTGTCCGTGAGGTTCACCCGGATATCGGCGAAGTGGCTCTGCTCCCGGAACGCGCCGCCCCGGAGCAGGCCGTTGAAATCGATGACCGAACCCGTGCCCACGAAGGTCTCGTAGTCCTTGAGCTCCGGCAGCTTGCGGAGATAATCGCCCACCGCCCGGGCCGCGCGGTCCGTGTTCTCCAGGGCCGTGCCCACGGGCATGTCGATGGATACGAGGAAGGTGTTCTTGTTCGCCTTGGGCAGCATGCGGAACTTCACCCACTGCACCACGGGGAAGGCCATGGTAAAAAGGAAGACCACCAGCACCACCGCCATGAAGAGTTTGCGCTTCCGGGCATTTTCCAGGAGCGGCGACAGGATGCTCTTGTAGATGCGATAGATCTTCGTCTCCTCCAGCGGCTGTGCATGACCTTCCTGATGGCTGCCTTTCATCAGGCGGTAGCTCGCCCAGGGCGTCACGATGAAGGCCACGAAGAGCGAGGTGATCATCGCCACCGGCACGTTGAAGGGGATCGGCCGCATGTAGGGCCCCATCATCCCGGTCACGAAGGCCATGGGAATGAAGGCCAGCACGACCGTGAAGGTCGCCAGGATCGTGGGCATGCCGATCTCGTTCACCGCGTTGATCGCACCCTGGAGCCGGGAATGCTGCTGCAGCTGGTAATGCCGGTGAATGTTCTCCACCACCACGATCGCGTCGTCCACCAGGAGGCCCAGGGACAGGATGAGCGCGAAGAGCGTGATCCGGTTGATCGTCTGGCCGGCCACCATGCCCACGGCAAGGGTGATGAAGAGCGTGAGCGGGATGGCCAGGGCCACGATGGCCGCCTCGCGCCAGCCCAGGGTGAAGTACAAAAGCGCCACCACGATGATGATCGAGAAGACGAGGTGAAAGACCAGTTCGTTCACCGCGTCGTTGGCCGTCTTGCCGTCGTTCCTGGTCACCGTCACGGCCACGCCCGGCGGGAGCTGGGTCTTCTTGAGCTCCTCGAGCCTGGCCAGGATCTGGTTCGAGATCGTCACGGCGTTCAGCTTCTGGCGCTTTGCCAGGGCCAGGGTCACCGCGGGAAGCTCCTGCGTCGATGCCGACTGGAGGGCCGGATCGCCGGACACCGCCGCACGGTCTTCGTGGTGCGCCATCCGGGCGATGCGGGTGAGCCGGGTCGTTTCCTCGAAGCCGTCGGCAACGTCGGCGACATCGCCGAGGAAGACCGGCTTGCCGTTCGCCACGCCCACCACGGCATTCCGCACGTCCGCAGCGGTGCTGAAGAACCCGCCGGTCTCGACCGCCAGCTTCCTGCTGCCCTGCTCCAGGTCGCCGGCCGTCAGATTGGCGTTCGACACATTGATGGCGCCCGCGATCTGGAGCGGCGACAGGCCGTAGCCCGCGATGCGGAGGGGGTCCAGGGTGATCCTGACCTGCCGGCTCCTGCCGCCGATCACCGCCGTATTGCCCACGCCCGGCACCTTCCGGAGTTCGTCCATCAGGTGGTCGGCCACGAGCCGCAGCTGGCCGTCGTCATAAGCCCGTCCCGGTTCGGGGGAGACCGTGACGGCCACGATCGGCACGTCGTCAACGTCGATGGGCTTGACGAGCGGCTGGGACGCCCCGGCAGGCGCAACGTCCATGTTGGACATGAGCTTGTCGTAGAGCTTGACCAGCGACCGTTCCTTGTCTTCGCCTACGAAGAACTTGACCGTCACCACGGACATGGAGTTCATCGATACCGAATAGACGTCCTCGACGCCGGGGATCTCCCAGAGCTTTGCCTCGAGCCGCTTGCTCACCAGCTCCTGCACTTCGTTCGCCGATGCGCCGGGCATCATGACCATCACGTTGGCCGCCGGCACGACGATCTGCGGGTTCTCCTCGCGCGGGGTAAAGGTGAGCGCGAAGAGGCCCAGGATCGCCGTCGCCGCCATGAGCAGCACCGTGAGCTGGGAGTTGATGAAGTATTGGGTTATCTTTCCGCTGATATTGAGTTTCATAAGCTGATCCTGATCGTTTAAACCAAATGATGAGTATCGAACCGCCAAGGCGCGAAGGTCGCCAAGACAGCGTTTCCAACCGAGGGGTAATCTATCCTTCGCGTCCTTTGCGTCTTCGCGGTTATCCTCCGACGTTGATTCGTTCTGTTCGGCCTGTCTTCAACGCCTGACGGTTTCGCGTTATTTCTGCGTCTCGACGATCTTCCTTCCCTCGATCCGTCCGAGCATGTTGTCCGCCACCACGCGATCGCCGGCCTTGAGGCCCGTCTGCACCTCGACCGAACCGCCGTGTTCGTCGCCCAGCTGCACCATCTGGAAGATCGCGGTATTCTCCGCGTTCACCACATAGACGCCCGTGATCCCCGACATCTGGACCACCGCGGTGCGGGGCACCAGGAGCGCCTCGCGCGATCCGGTGCTGAAATAGGCCTTGCCGTACATGCCGGTGATCAGCCCCTTCTCCGACGGCACGTCGATCTTGACGAGGAAGGAATGGGTCCTCACGTCGGCAGCCGGCACGACCTGCGCCACCGTGCCGATCAGTTCCTTGCCCGCCATGGCGTCGATCTTGACCTTCACCTTCTTGCCCGGCTGGATAAACAGGATGTCCTGCTCCCGCACCGTCGTTTCGAGCCGGAGATGGCCGTTGTCCTCGATCCTGAGGACCGGCTGGCCGGGCATGGCCATCTCGCCCAGATTGATCCGCTTCTCCACGATCTGGCCGGAAATGGGCGCCGTGATGGTGATGTAGCTCTCCATGGCCCGCGCCGCCTTGAGACCTGCCTCGGCGGTCTGCAGCCCGAGCGTGGCCTGGTCCATCTCCATCTGCGTCGACGCCTTCGCGTCATAGAGGCTCTTGATACGGTCGTACTGCAGCTTGGCGTTGTTGTAGGCGGCCTGGGCCTGGGCGGCCTGGGCAATGATCTCGCCGCTCTCGATCTTCATCAGCAGCTTGCCCTCGTTCACCTGGTCCCCTTCATGAGCGCCCAGGTAAACGACCTTGCCCATCACCTTGCTCGACAGGACCGAACTGTTCTTGGAGGTGAGCGCTCCCGCGGCCGTAACGACCGAGTCGATGGTCTGGGACGCCACGGTAACCACGGGCGCCTTCATGACCGCGTCGGCATGCGGAACATTCGCGTGGCCGTCCTCGCTTCCCAGGAGCAGCGTGCCGGTGCCGAATACCGCGGCAAGGCCGATCAGGCCGACGCCGAGCCATACCTTCTTGTTCTTCGCGGTGAGTTTCCGTTTCATCGTTGTCATATCCATTCGTCTATCCCCCTGTCTCTCGTCGCTGTCATTTCGTTGTATCTCGTTTAACGCTTTGGCCCGACGCCTCATGTTTTACCTTTCGCGTTTCACGCCTCACGTCATAACATTCCCACTGCCAGCTTCAGTTCCGCGTCGGCCACGTTATTGTCGTACAATGCCTGGAGCGCGTTTGTCCGCGCCCGGACCAGGGCGTTCTCCGCACCCAGCACATCGACAAGCGTCGTCATGCCGACCTCGTAGCGCTTCTGCACGATCCGGAGGCCTTCTTCCGCCTCCTGCACCGACGACGAGGTGGCGGCAATGCGGTCGCGCGATGCCTGCAGGTTGTAAAAAGCCTGCTTGACCTGGAGCTCCACCGCTGACTTCATCTGTTCTTCCATGGCGCGCATCCTGCCTGCCTGCGCAGACGCCTGTTTCACATTGGCTGTCGTGACCAGTCCGTCGAAGAGGTTCCACTGGAGCACGGCCATGACCGCCCAGCTCTTCGCATCGTCGCCCGCCACACGGTCGCTGTTCCAGTCCACCTGCCCCATGAGGTTCAGGCTCGGGATGAAATCGGTCTTCGCCTGGCTCACGCTCGTTTCGGCGTTCTTCCGGTTCCGGTTGAGCGACAACAAATCCGGCCGGAGCGAGAGCGCTTCCGTGGTCATCCCGCCCAGGTCGACCGATCCTTCCTTCACCTCCAGCGATCCGGCAATCTCGAATTCCTTCTGCTGCGACAGGCCCATGGCGAAGTTCAGGTTCGCCATGGCGAGTTTCTCGCCGCTTTCGGCGCGTGTCTTCATCTCGCGGATCTCCGCTTCCTGCACCTTGGCACGGAGCAGATCCGACTGGAGCACCGCGCCCGCCTTGAACCGCGCGTCCGCAAGACGAAGATTCTCGACACTCGTCTCGTGGGACTGGACCGCGACGCGCCGGTACTCCCTGGCTAAGAGCACGCCGTAATACCCCTTGATCACGTTGAATACCGTCTCCTGCCGCGTCCGGTTCCGGTCCTGCTCCGCCGCTTCGCGGGCAAGGCCGGCCTGGCGCGAGCCCAGATACTCCTTGCCGCCGTTCCAGACCGGCTGCACCGCGGAAAGGCGGGTATTATAGTTCGACATCGGCTCGGGATTGTTCATCACCGCGGGATCAAAGTCCGAAGGCGACACGATCTCCCGGTTCAGCTTGGTGCCGAGCACCATCAACGGGCTGTCGGTCCTGCTCCAGGTTTCCGAAAGGTTCAGCTTCGGCAGAAAGGCGGACCGGGACTTGAGCACGCCGGCCTGGGCCGCCTCCACCTGGGCGTCCGCGGCCTTGAGCCCGGGGTTGTTCGCCAGCGCCTGTTCGATCGCCTGATCGAGCGTCAAGCTGTCGGCGGCGTATACCGTCGAAGCAACGGCAATGGTCAGGAGCATGAGGAGCACGGCGCCGAGGATCGCAAGTTTCACGGTTTCATTCATGGTCTGATCCCTGCTAGGCCGTGCCGCAGGCCTCGCCTTCCTGCGCCCAGCTCATGATGCCGCCTTCGAGGTTCTTCACCCTGTAGCCCAGCCGCGACAGATAGGCCGCCGCGAAGGCGCTGCGGTTTCCGACGCGGCAGTACACGACGATCTCCTTGTTGCGCGGAAGCTCGCCGGCGCGAAAGGTCAGCTCCTGCACGGGCAGGAGACGGGAGCCGTTGATCTTGATCTGTTCATGCTCGCCTGGCGTTCGCACATCGAGGAGAAGAAAATCCTCGTTCTGTTCCATTTTCCTGCGGAGCTCGCAGGGGCTGATGTTGGTGATTCCCGATGCGTTGAAAAACATGGCGTCCTCCTTGGTACGAAAAAAAGCTCGAACAATGGGTACCGAGGGGGACCTCCGGGGGAGGAGGTTTGGGGGTACGGTACCCATTGTTCGGCTCTCTGCCTCCCCTATTACAATCGCCGTGCCAGATCTGAAAGAACCGCTTTTTCAATATGTTGTACTTTCAGGTCAAACAGCTCAGGCAGGTAAGCGGAAGCTTTTGTCGAGCCGGCGGGATAGGAATGATGGTCTCTACTAGCTGTTCCATGAAAAATCAAGCACATGAGTTTTCGACAATCCTGTCGACTAAGGAAAGCGGCATTGATGCCCACAAGGTGAGCATTGACAGAAAAGCCCGTAACATGCTAAGGTTAGGCTACATTTATCCCCTTGGGAGGCGTGATTATGCGGAAGATGATGGCAGGCGCACTCGTAGTAATGATGCTGGCATGTGCTTTTCCGGCGTTCGCCGCCGATGAGGAGCTATTTGACACGAAGGCCGCCGCCAGTTCGATCGAGAAAGGGAAGAAACTGCTGTCCCAGAAGAAATACGATGCAGCCATCGAGGCTTTCGAGGATGCAATCTCCGCAGCGCCAGATGCGGAATCCTATTATCTGCTGGGATACGCTTACTACATAAAGGGGAAAGCCGGCGACGAGGCAAGCAGACAGAAAGCCCGGGAGTATTTCGAGGAAGTCTACAACATCAATCCGAACTTCTCACCCAGCAAGTTCCGGGTGCCCGAGGTCATGGCAGCCCCGGGCAGCCAGCCCGCTGCGGGGA
Source organism: Nitrospirota bacterium (assembly GCA_021814615.1). Classification (GTDB taxonomy): domain Bacteria; phylum Nitrospirota; class UBA9217; order UBA9217; family UBA9217; genus JAKAHZ01. The sequence goes on from JAKAHZ010000097.1 coordinate 10,678, forward strand.
GCGCTACGCCGGCATCCATCGCGCCTGCCGGAAAACTCGAGATTCCGCCGGCAGCGCCTGCGCCGGCAACCGCTCCGGCTTCTCAACCCGCACCGTCCGCGGAGCCGGTACCGCAGCCTGCTCCTCCCGCAGAGCAGCCGAAGCAGTAAAAAGGCATCAATCATTGCGAAGACGAAAACAAAACCCCGGTCTGCAGTAAAGCAGCCGGGGTGATTTTTTCCGTCAGTTCCGGGAAGCGGGACTCAGCTCAACTTTACAATGTTGGTCGCCTGCGGGCCCTTGGGGCCGGCGGTGACCTCGAACTCGACTTCCTGGTCGGTCTTCAGGGTCTTGAAGCCTTCCCCCTGAATGGCTGAAAAATGGACGAAGACATCCTCGCCATCGTCCTGAGTGATGAACCCGTAGCCCTTGGCATCATTGAACCACTTTACTCTCCCCTTTGCCAATCCGCTTCCCTCCTTTGATGCAAAACTCTGATCAGCCCGGCAGTCCGGAATCCGGTAGCAGGTATTGCAAGCTACCAAAAATACCGTGTCATGTCAATATCTTTAAGGTTCCCGGAATGCCTGGAAGGCGACCGGCGCGGGGTCGTGATCCGGCCGGTCGTACCGGAGGAATTCGAGAGGATGGACATCCTCGGCCGCCTCACGCAAGGTAAGGGTGAACCCGGCAGGGATAGGGGGAAAATGGACGTCTCCCTCGATAACCGTATGGACGACCGTGAGGTAGAGCCTCCCGGCAAGCGGCATCGCTTGGCGGAACAGATCCGCCCCGCCCATGACGAATACTTCATCAGCGCCCTCGCACAGCTTGAAGGCGGCGACGAGGTCGTTTGCCGTCTCGCATCCTGCCGCGCGGAATTCCTTTTGCCGGGAAACGACAATATTCCTTCTGCCGGGCAGCGGCTTTCCGATACTCTCATAGGTCTTCCGGCCCATGATGACAGGATGGCCCATGGTAACCAGCTTGAAATGCCGGAGATCAACCGGCAGGCGCCAAGGCAGCCGGTTCTCCTTTCCGATCGTCCGATTTTCGTCCATGGCTGCAACAAGAGAAATAATCATCGAGATAAGGTAACCAAAAAGGATCTTCTCCGCGAATACGCATGCTTTGTGTAATCATACCAGACATTATAGCCCGACCCTTCCCTATTGCCGGTTTCTGCCGGCATGAGTCCAGCCTGGCCCGCCAACTGGTGCACGACCGCCCTCTCGTTGAAGGATAAGATATCCCTTGATTTCATCCCGAAGCAGCGGGAACATACATGCAGAAGTATGGAAGTGCGAGCAGTGACCAAGCCGCGCGACTCACAGTATCATGAAGGAGAGGCAGGGCAAGACAATGTCAGTACAAGGCAAAATCAAATGGTTCAATGAGGCAAAAGGGTATGGGTTCATCGAGAAAGAAGGTGGCGGTGACGTCTTCGTCCACTACAGCGAAATCGTTGGCGAAGGATACAAGACCTTGTCGGAGGGAGAAGAGGTGTCTTTTGACGTAATCGACAGCCCGAAAGGCCCCAAGGCAACCCACGTCGTGAAGTTGGGAACCCGTACGGCAGCGTAACAACGGCGCGGAGAGCGCCGCTCGGCGTTCGTTTGTCTCTTTTCCGAAATGAGTTGTTGCTTTTCGTCGGAAAAAGTACGATGATGGCAAGGTTGAGAGTTGATCAGGCCAAGCCACAAAGACCTGCGTCTTTGTGGCTTCTTTTTTTCGCAGATTCAGCAAAGGAGCGAGGATGTCGTACCGACCGAGCTATCGCAAGATGCGTGAAGAGCGCGAAAACGCCAGGAAGGCAGCCGGTTTGGTCGGAGAACGATATCCGAGCGTCACGTCAATCAACCTGCACCTGACCTATTACCACCGGCTCAGCGGGCCCACGGTGATGACCAGAACGATGAATTTCTACGCCGGGACCTGCGCATTCTTCCAGATTGCCTGCGTTCAGGATGACTGTTCCGGCGGCGGCTACGATCTGGCTGCGGTCGTCGACAACATGGTGAAGGCTCGCTTGGCAACGGAAAAAGGCAGGATCGGCTGTCGGGGATCGGGCAAGATTCTCGGAAGCAACCATGCCGCCATCGCGTACAAAGTGACCATAGAGTATCAGAAACCCGTCTGACGATTCTCCCGCGGACTAGCTCTGCGATCCCTTTTCATCGTTCTCTGGATTTTCCTGCGGTGCCTCCGCGCCGCCTCCTTCGGAAGACTTCTGCAAGTCGGCAGCATCCTCCGTCGACCGCTCCAATTTTCGCTGTTTCTTTTCCTCTTTCTTCTTCTGCCGCGCAAGCTCCTTCTGCCGCTTTTGGAAGCCAAAGTTCGGTTTTCCCACGGTCGCTCCCTTTCTTCTTCGAGGTTCAATCCTAGTTCCGTGTAATAGTACGGCATAGCCCCGAAACAAAAGAAGCCCGTCAGTATTCACTGACGGGCTTATAAATATTCCGGCGGCGTCCTACTTTCCCATGACCTCTCGGTCATAGTATCATCGGCCCAGGAGGACTTAACTTCCGTGTTCGGGATGGGAACGGGTGTGACCCCTCCGGTATAGCCACCGAAAACCTTGTGACAAAAAACTTCGACAACGAATAAGCAAGAATAGCCAGAAAAGCCGAATCTGCTAGAAGCAGATAATAAATAGTGGTTAAGCCGCACGGCCTATTAGTACTGGTTAGCTTAGGATGTTACCACCCTTACACGCCCAGCCTATCAACCCGGTGGTCTACCGGGGGCCTACAGGGGGATTGCTCCCCGGGAGATCTAGTCTTGAGGTGGGTTTCCCGCTTAGATGCTTTCAGCGGTTATCCCGACCGAACATAGCTACCCAGCACTGCCCCTGGCGGGACAACTGGCACACTAGAG
>JAKAHZ010000206.1 GCA_021814615.1 Nitrospirota bacterium
CATAGGCCATCGTCTGCGGGGGAATGCCCCAATAGCCGTGCCCTTTGACCCGTAACAAATCCCTCACCGTGCGTTCCGTTGTCATAGCGCCTTCCTCCTTTCTCTGTCGCCGCCCGAGTCCGCAGCTGCTCAAGTATCGCCAAAAACATGTTCTTGATTGTACCTTTAACACCGGTATCCGTCCGAGTCAACGTGTATTTCCCGTAGGCAGGTGAGCTCAATCTGTCAGTTGAGAATTCCGTTACCGTGAGTAACCGATAGAGGCCGATGAAATGCGGTGCAGGGCAGAATGGACTGCGGGGATCATTTGCCGGCGAGGAAGTATTCGCCGATATAGAGAAGCAGGAGGACGAACCATCCGGCCAGGATCACGAATTCGATGGTTGCGCGGTAGGAGATGCTGAAATTGTCGGCAGCCATGGTATAGACATCCTCGAGGGTCTGCAGTTTCTCCTTGATGTCCGTGGTCCACTCGTCGAGATGGAATTTCCTGGCGATGAGCGAGTAGAGGCGAGCGGAATACCAGTCGCCGATCAGCTTGATATTGTGTTCCACCGCTTCCGATTCCAGAATGGACTGTGTCCGGATCTCCACGATCTCGCGGAGCACATGCCGGACGTCCCGGGAACGCAGGACAGGCAGCTTCTTCGGCGTGCCGAGCAGATGGAGCGTCTTTTCCAGGCGCCGGTCCAGCTCGCCGTCGAGGATCCTCGACTTCAGGAGCTGCATGTTGGCGATCTCGAAAAGCTCGATGTCGCTCCGGAAGTCCCCGGCAGCATCGAAGATGAACGCGCCGTCCCAGTCCACGATCGTAATGTCGTCCTTGCCGTACTTGAGCGACGTCGAGAGCGTAACCCGCACTTCCTCCTCGTCCAGCGGAACGGCCTCGTTCTTGAGGAACGCCGCGATCCGGTCGCCGTAAAGGGAGAGGTAGACCTCGGGGTCGCCGCTGTATCCCGAGATGCAGTAGACGCTGTATTCCTCGTCGAATTCCTTTTCGCAGGAGAAGTCCTGGAGGACGGTCCGGCATTCCACGAGCAGGCGCCGCTTGAACTCCAGAATGCCGCTGTCCAGGATATCGTCCAGGTCCAGCGATGCTTCCACGATGACCATGTCCGGCAGGTACGCCTTGACCAGGAAATCGACATCCCGGCCGTCGGCTGCGCGGCGTTCCTGCCTGATGATCTTCTGCTTGGGAATGACGGCGGGATAGCTCGGAGCGCTCTTGAGCGCCCTGCTCTCGACCACCTCGGTCGCCTCCAGATTGAGGCAGGTCTGGCCGATCATGAAGACCACGAGCGTTCCGGGCATTCCCTTTGCCGTGATCTCGTCGCTGCCGTCCATGGCTGCTCCTATTCGGTGACTTCGGGCGAGAAGGGATACTGCTCCCTGCCCAGGGCCTGCACGCTGAAGACCAGAAGCGATACGATGCCCCAGACAAGCCCCACGACGACGCCGGCGTCGATGATGCCGCGCCAGGGCTGGGTGAGGAAGCGGACCAGGATGATCAGCACGATGATGCCCAGGGTGAGCGAGATCGAAGTGATCTTGCGCCGCTTCGTGGCATGGAAATACCCCATGCAGAAGAACGGGGCGAGGACGGCATGCAGCACGTTCGGATTCTCGCGAAGATACCGGGCCCGCGCCGCGGTGCGGGGGGAAAAAGCCTGTTGGAAGCCTTTATACCCTTCCGCGTAGGCCATGCCGAGGACGATGACGATGAGCGCCAGCCAATGATACCATGCGAAGGGGTAGGAGAACGCGTCGACCGCAAGCGGCGACAGCCGGAGGGTCGCGCTCAACAGCAGCAGGACGACGCCGGCAAGCCCCCAGAGGGCGCCCACCGTGCCGAGAAATGATGACTTCCTTTCCATGACGATTAATTGCTCCTTCCGGAATGAAAGTAGTATAGCACAGCGATGCTGCTGAAAAGACAGACACGGCTAGGCGAATATGCCGATCACCGATCCGGTCATGCAGGTCGCCAGCGTGCCCGCGACCAGCGCCTTCATGCCGAGCGCCACCACCTCGTCCCGCCGCTCCGGCACCAGGGTTCCGAGCCCCCCGATCAGGATGCCCAGGCTGCCGAGATTCGCAAAGCTCGACAGCGCGTAGGTCATGATCATCCTGCTTCGGCCGTCAAGAGCCCCTTCCGGGAGCTTCGCAAGATCGAGGAACGCCAACAGCTCGTTCAGGATCGTCTTGGTCCCCATGAGGGACCCGGCCGTCGGCGCCTCGGCCCAGGGAATCCCGAACAGCCAGACCACAGGCGCCATGACGAAACCCAGGAGCCGCTGCAGCGTGACCGGGCTTCCCCCTGCGTCGGGAAGCAGGCCCAGCGCCAGATTGACGAGATGCACCAGGGCAACCATCACGACGAGCATGGCGATAATGTTCAGGAGCAGATGCAGGCCGTCCATGGTTCCCTTGACCAAGGCGTCCATGGAGCCCGCGGCTGTCCGCTGCGGGGCCAGGCTGCCGGCCGTCTCCTGACCCGTTTCTGGGATCATGATCCGGGAGATGGTGATCGCCGCGGCAACGTGAATGAAGGATGCGGTCAGGATGTGGCCTAGGGGATCGGGGATCACGCCGTTCAGGATCGTGGCGTAGAGGATCATGACGGTGCCCGCAATGCAGGCCATGCCGACGGTCATGAGCGAGAAGAGTTCGCTCCGGGTCATGTCCCTGAGATAGGGTTTGATGACCAGGGGCGCTTCCACCATGCCGAGAAAGATCGTGGTCGATGCACCGAGCCCCAGCGCACCGCCCACATTCAGGGTTTTCTGGAGCAGCAGGGAGAATGTTTTCACGATCAACGGCAGTATCCGCCAGTGGAACAGGAGCGCGGAAAGCGCTCCGATTACCAGCACGAGCGGCAAGGCCTGGAACGCCAGGATGAAACCGGCGCCGGGATCCTTGAGCAGGAACGGCGGCGTCCCCCCGCCGATATAGCC
>JAKAHZ010000098.1 GCA_021814615.1 Nitrospirota bacterium
AGCAGGATCGTGCCGCTCGGCTTTTCCTCGTCGATCTGCTCAAGGAAATCGGACGGTCGCAGATCCAGATGATCGCCCGGGGTCTCAACGACAACCGCTGGTATGTCGTGCGGAACGTGGTCAACATCCTGGCGGAAAGCAACTCCGATCAGACCATCTCCTTTCTGGAGAAAGTGGCGGACCATAAGAACACCCAGATCCGCCAGGCGGTCATCAAGGGCCTGATCGGGATCGGGGGGCGGCGGGCAGCGTCCGTCCTTGCCCGCTACCTCCACGACCGGGAACCCGATATCCAGTTCATGTCGATCAAGGCGCTGTCCATGGTCCAGGGAGCGGGCGCCGACGAGGCGCAGGCGGTCATGGATTTCCTGGCGGCGCGCAAACTGAGCAGCAAGCAGCAGGAGAACGAACTGCTTCTCGAGGCCGCCCGGACGCTGGGGAAGATCGGCCGGAACAACACGGTGACGTTCCTGGCCAGATATAACAAGGTGCGCTGGTGGCGGTCGCGCAAGCCGCAGGAAGAGATGCGGAAGGTCGCCCAGGAAGCGGCGGCGGAGATCAAAAGGAGGATGGCCGATGGCGGAAGAACAAAGTGACGCCCGGGGAGAAGCCCGGCAGTCCTTTTTCGCCAAACAACAGCTGATCGCCTCGGCGAAGGGCATCATGCAGCAGCTCTCCTCCGTCGTGCGCAGCGCCACGCTCTACCCGGCGGCGCACCCCTTCCTGCTCCAGTCGGCTGACCTGCTGCTGGCGAAGATCGACGGCATGTCCACGGCGCGCAAGGCGCTTTCCTTCTATATCGTGAACAACGAGCTGTTCTTCGAGACCCACTCGGTCCCGATCGACCAGAGCCTCGCATTCCTGGTGGAGGATTTCATCCGCCGGGATATCGGCGGCATTGTCTTCAAGCCGGGCCTCACGCGGGACGAGATCATCCGGTTCTCGACTCTGATGAACGAGGAGGTGGCGAAGTTCTCGATGGCCGGAGACGTTCCCGCGATCCTCGAGGAGCGGAAGATCGGGCATATCGAACTGCATCGGGTCCTCCTGGTCGACAAGAAGGCGGTGAGCGCCGTCAAGGATGCCCGGCAGCGGGCCGGGGAGGTGTTCATGGACGCGGTCACCACCGTCAAGGAGATGGTGGATGCCGTGGGTATGGAGAAGGCGGTGAACATGCGCGCGCTGAACACCATGGTGCACAGCATGGTGGACAACGTCCTGGAGAACCGCGACGCGCTCATGGGCCTGACGAGCATCAAGATGTACGACGAATATACCTTTGCCCATTCGGTGAACACCTCGATCCTGGCCATCTCCCTTGCCACCTACCTTTCCTTCGAAAAGCCGCAGATCGCCTCGCTGGGCGTTGCCGGGCTGCTGCACGACATCGGCAAGGTCTATATTCCGCATCAGATCATCAACAAGCCGGACAAGCTGACCGACGAGGAATGGGAGATCCTGAAACGCCATCCCGTGGAAGGGGCGCTGATCCTCGCCGACGTCCCGGGGGTCACGAAGCTCGCCATGATCGGCGCCTTCGAGCACCACCAGCAGGGGGGCGCGCGCGGGTACCCGTCCGTGGGCGGCGTGCTGTATCAGCATCCCTTCTCGCAGATCATCGCGCTTGCCGACGCCTATGACGCCATCACGGCAGCGCGGGTGTATTACAGCGTCCAGACGCCGCCGGACAAGGCCGTCCGGATCCTGGTGGCAAAGCGCGGCTCGTCGTTCAACCCCGTTCTCGTCAAGGCCTTCGTGAACATGGTGGGCCTGTTCCCGATCGGGACGCTGCTCAAGCTGAACACGGGCGAGATCGGCCTGGTCGTGCACCAGACGCGCGATCTCCTGCGGCCCCATGTGCTGCTCCTGGACAAGTTCGACGGTTCGGAGCGGGAGAACGGCAAGCAGGTGAACCTGCAGGAGACGGCAGGGGGAAAGTACAAGCGCACGGTCGTCGGCACGATCGATCCCTACGAGGAAAAGATCAACGTAAAGCAGTACCTGGGGTAGGGGACGCCCGCCTCCCCGGGAGCGTGCCGCCGCCCCGGCAGGCTCCCGCCTTCCAGATTTATTGACAATGCCAGAAAATTCCGGTATTTTTGTGGAGTCCGGCGCTCTCCCGTGCGACGGGGTACGCCGGGCGGAGCGAGGTTCGCGGTGATACCGCTCAAGGATGCAAACCCCACAGAACGGTTTCCGGTCGTCACCGTTCTGCTTATTGCGCTGAATATTGCGGTGTTCCTGTATCAGCTCTCGCTGGGAGCGGGGCCGCGGAGCGAATCCTTTGTCGCCGCTTTCGCGCTCATCCCGTCCCGCCTGCTGCAGCATGGCATTCCTGCCGGGCAGGTTCCGGCGGTTGCGACGGTGTTCACCTCGATGTTCCTGCACGGCGGGCCGATGCATGTGGGCGGGAACATGCTGTATCTCTGGATCTTCGGCAACAACGTGGAGGACGCCATGGGCCGGGTCCGGTTCATCGTCTTCTACCTGCTCTGCGGCGCCGTCGCCTCGCTGAGCCACGCGGTCCTGAATGCCGGCTCCCCGGTGCCGATGATCGGCGCGTCGGGAGCGGTCTCCGGCGTGCTGGGCGCCTATCTGCTGCTCTATCCCCGGGCGCGGGTACTCACGCTTTTTTCGCTGGGATTCTTTTTCCGGCTCATCGAGGTCCCCGCCCTTGCGGTCCTCGGTCTCTGGTTCCTGCTGCAATTCGCCAACGCCGTGCTTGCTCCGGGAGCGGGGGGGGTTGCATGGGTCGCCCATGTGGGCGGATTTCTTGCCGGCCTGGCCCTGATCGGCCCGTTCAAACGACGCAGCGTCCCCTTCGGGGGAAGAAGGAGAACATTCACTCCATGATCATCGCCTGCTCCTGCGGGGCTCGGCTCAAGATCGCCGACGAGAAACTGACGGCGGCCGGCGTGCGCATCAAGTGCCCCAAGTGCGGCACTGCGCACGTTGCTCGGCCTCCTGCGGCCGCCCCGGCTCCCGAGACGACGCCGCCGCTGCCGCGGCCTGCTGCCGCGCCGGAGCCGCAGATGCCCTGGTTCGCTCCCGCTGCGCCCGGCGCCGCGGCCCCGCCGGGGATCGCTGTCCTCGTGGCTCACGACAGCGCCGCGGTCGCGGAACTGATCGACGGCGTGCTCAAAACGGCGGGCATGTCCACGCTGCATGCGACGAACGGGCTCGAGGCGCTCAAACTCGCCACGGAGACCAATCCCCAGGCCATGGTCGTGGACGTGGGCCTGACGGGAATCTACGGATTCGAGCTCTGCGAGCGGCTGAAGAGCGATCCCCGGACCCGCCGCATCAAGATCATCCTGCTGTCGTCGGTGTACGGCCTCACGGCGTACAAACGTTCGCCCATGACGCTGTACGGCGCCGACGATTATATCGAAAAACATCACATCCCCGATCAGCTTGTCGCCAAGCTGCAGCGGCTTCTGGACGGGGCGGCGGCAGACGCCCCGGCGCCGGCGGCTCCCGCGCCGGCTCCGGCCACGGCGGCGGTCACCGAAGTTTCGCGCACCCCCGCGGTGACGAGCATGCGCGGGGTCCTGCAGGAACAGCCCGCCGCTCCGGCTGCGCCTCCGCAGCCGCTCGCCATGCCGGAGATACCGTCGATCCTGCCGAAGACGCCGGTAACGCTGGGGACATCGCCGAAGCGGCCTCCCATCAGTTCTCCTGCCGCCGAACAGCCCCCTCAGGCCCCGCAGGATTCGCCGAAGCGGCCCGAACACGCCGCCCGTCCTGCACCTGCCGCGCCGGCAGCTCCTGTCCCGCCGGAACCGGCGCCGCGCGCCGAGCCCTTTGCTCCTCCTGCGGTTCCGCCGGCCCCCGTCCGCCAGCCCCAGCCGGCGCCGCCCGCCGCTCTGCAGCCTTCCCCGCCCGCGCCGCCGGCCACGGCCGACGCTTCGGTCAAGCTCGACGCGGCTTTCTTCGAGCAGGAAGAGTATGCCGCGCCCGCTGCGGCGCCTGCGCCTCAGGCGGAGATCGATCCTGCGGAGGTCGAAAAGGCGCGGCGCTTCGCCCGGCTGATCGTGTCGGACATCGCGCTCTATAACCAGGAGGCGGTGGCGGAGGGAGTGCGGGAGGGGACGCTCTTCGATCTTCTCAAGGACGACATCGTCGAGGGGAGATCCTTGTACGAAAAACGCGTGCCCGAGGCCATCCGGGCCTCCAAGGATTACCTGCAGGAAGCTTTCGACAATTTTATCACCGCACAGAAGAAACTTCATTGACACCGGGGACCGGTTAGTATATTATAAGCACCTTGTCGGGGCGTAGCGCAGCCTGGTAGCGCACTTGGTTCGGGACCAAGGGGTCGGAGGTTCAAATCCTCTCGCCCCGACCAGTATTTCACCCATTCTCTCGGTAAGCGATGTTGCGTAATCGGCGTATGCGGCACCATCAAGGTCGGTTGTTGTTTCCTGGCACCACGAGGTATGCATGAGCGAGCGGGAACGGCCTGTCGATGACGCAATGAGCGTCGAACCCTACGGCGACGAGTCCGAGGAAAAAGAATCCCTTGAGAAACTGAACCGGAAAGAGGATCAGGGCGAGGGCGAGGACGGCGGCTCAGGCGCCAAGGGCCTCGACGCCATCAAGTACTACCTCAAGGAAATCCGCAAGACCCCCCTTCTTACCTTCGAACAGGAGCAGGAGATCGCGAAAAAGATCGCGGCGGGCGACCAGGAAGCCCGGGCGCGCATGATCGAGTCCAATCTCCGGCTCGTGGTCGCCATCGGCAAGAAATACATCAACCGCGGTCTTCCGTTCTCCGACATCATCGAAGAGGGCAATCTCGGCCTGATCCGCGCCGTGGAGAAGTTCCAGTACCAGCGCGGGTTCAAATTCAGCACCTACGCCTCGTGGTGGATCAAGCAGTCCATCGAGCGCGCCATCGTCAACCAGACGCGGACGATCCGCCTGCCCGTGCACATTGCCGAGATCGTCAACTCCTACCTCCGGGTGTCCCGCCAGCTGACGCAGAAACTGGGGCGCGATCCCTCCGTCGAGGAGATCGCCAAGAAAATGAAGGTGACGGTGGAGAAGGTGCGCAGCATCTCCCAGGTGGTGCGCGAGACCTACTCCCTGGACATGCTGATCGGCGACCAGGAAGAGGACACGCTCAAGGACATCCTGCAGGACACCAACTCGCTGTCGCCGGCAAGCTTCTCCGAGGACATCCGTCGTCGGGAGCACATCGACGAGTGGCTGAAGCAGCTTTCGGTGAGCGAGAAGAAGGTCGTGGAGATGCGCTTCGGCCTGAACGACGGCGAGCCCATGACCCTGGACGCCATCGGCAAGGAGTTCGGCATCACCCGCGAACGCGTCCGCCAGATCGAGACCCAGGCGCTGAACAAGCTCCGGGCCATCACGAAGCGGAAGAAGATCGATCTGGAAGGAATGTTGTAATACTAGCTTCAAGCCCCAAGGAGCAAAACTCAAATACATACCAAACGCCAAATTCCACGATTGGCAAAGGTGATGAATAGTAAAAGTCGATTGTCACCACGGAGACACTGAGGACACTGAAAAAATCATACCATATTCAATTGATTTTCTCTGTGTTTCCGTCTCAGTGGTAGGTTTTGAATTCTTACGAGTCCATCAGCGGTTATGCAATCGTAATAGTGCATGCTGTGGCCCCTGTAGCTCAGGTGGATAGAGCAGCGGTTTCCTAAACCGCGTGCCGGGTGTTCGAATCACCCCAGGGGCACCAATATAGTGGAAAGATCGCAAAGAGCCGGTCGGCAAAGACCGGCTTTTTTGTTGCTCAGACAATCAGCAGGTGCTCGAACCCGAAGAACGCAGGGGAACGGATGAGTGCGTAAGGTATCTTGGAGTGATGAAAATTTTGGGTTTCATTCGATCTGCCTGCTGCGGTAAGTTGCATAACATTGTGATAATTAACAGTATTCCCAAACTCAATTGGGTCCGGAATTTATCGGAAAAAAAGAGTAATTATTTGTTTGACACAGGGCCAAATCTATGCTAAAAGAAGAAGCTGTTTTTTCGCCATAGCCCTGATAAATAAAAATAAAAATCGATTTTCGGCAAGGAACCGATAGGCAGAAAGTCAGCGTGGAGGTCACGATGAAAAGGTCGTACAAGATCGTTCTCGCCAGTGCGGCGATGGTCGCAGTTTTCGGAAGCATGGCGTTCCCGGCAAATACCATGGTAGCCATGACTCCGGAGAAAAAAATGGCCCAGCGTTCGGCTGAGATCTCGCGCAACGTCTCCGCCGGCATACCGCTCGCCCAGATCTTCGAGAAGATGATCAAGTCGGGAGCGAAAATCGACGATATCGTGATCGCCGCCATCAAGGCAGGCGTCGATCCCGCTCAGGTGGTCTCCGTTGCCGTTTCCGAGGGCTACGATTCCCGCCAGATCGTGAAAGCGGCGATCACCGCCGGTGGAAATCCCCAGGGGGTGATCAGCGCCGCCATGGGAGCGGGCGCGGACAAGCAGGCAGTGTACGCGGGCGCAGCCGATGCAGGCGTTCCGCCGTCCACCGTCGCCTCCGCCATGGGATCTGCGGCAGCGCCGCCTTCGCCGGTCTTCGGGTATACCCAGCCGGCCGGCGATTCCATCCCGGCCGTGTATATTCCGCCGACGCCCATTGTTCTGAGCGGCGGCGGCGGCGGCACCCCGTCGACACAGCCCGCGAGCCCGTACAAACCCAAAAAATAGCGCTGCCCGTTTTCTTGCAGCAGACCACGCAGTATTCCACGGCCCTGCGCTGAGCAGGGCTGTCCGTTGTGCGCAACCGGATCTACTCCCTGACCGAGGTGACTATGAGACGTTTCCTGAATGCTCTGATCCTGCCGGCAATTCTGCTTTCCTTCAGCGGCAGCCCGGCATTTGCCGCCGGCGGCAATATCCATTTCGGCGCCCTCGAGGTCCATCCCTTTGCCTCGGTCAAGGAGACCTGGAGCGACAACATTTACAGCACGCCGAGCGGCACCACCGAGAGCGACAGGATCTCGACCTACATTCCGGGCGTCCGGTTCCTGCTTCCCTTCGGCATGCACAAGGCCGATCTGCAGTACTTCGCGGTGATCAACAATTACCGGGACCACGCGGGCGAGAACACTGCGGACCATAATGCCAGGGGAATGGTGGACCTCAATTTCGGCAGCCGCTTCGGCCTGAGCCTGAGCGATGCGTACCAGAAGGGGCATGAACCCCGCAGCTCCTCCGCCACCGGTTTCATCGAAAAGTTCACGACCAACGGGGCCAAGGCCTCGCTGTCCTACCAGCTGGCGGACCTGTCGAAGGTGCAGCTCGACTACACGCACACGACCTGGACCTTCAAGCAGAGCACCTTCCGCGACCGCGACGAGGACCTTGCCGCCGCCTATCTCTACTACCGGTTCCTGCCCAAGACATCGGCCTTTGTCGAGTTCGACTACGCCAACGTCGATTTCTCCGAGGTCACGACGCCTCTGGACAACAAGGTGACGAGCGCGCTCGCCGGCGTGACCTGGGAGATCACCGACCGGTCGAAGGGAACAGTCAAGGCGGGCCGCATGTGGAAGGATTTCAAAGCGTCGGATCAGCCGGACACGAATGCCTGGACCGCTTCGGCGGACGTGAGCCACAAGTTCACCGACTACTCGTCCATCATGATCGTGGGCCAGCGCACCATCAATGAAACGAACTTCCTCGGGACGAGCTACTACGTGACCACCGGCGCCTACGCGGAGTTCACGCACCGTTTCGGCGTGCGCTTCGCCGGCGTGGTGCGGGGCTCCCGGGGCGAGGACCGCTTCTCCAACGCCACGGCGGCCGGCGAGCCGGTCCGGCACGACACGACGGTCATGACCGGCCTGGGGCTCAAGTACACGATGAAGGAATGGCTCGAGTTCGGCGCGGATTTCAACTACCGCGACCGCGACTCGAATATCAACGCGAACGATTTCCGGGAACATCAGTACGTGGTCTCTGCGAGCGTCTCGCTCTGACGAGGCGCTCCACCAGCGGTATTGAGAGCCGGCAGGGATGCGATCTCCTGTTCCCGCCGAACGAGGTGTGTCGAGTGCTCTCGCATGTTGATCGGTACGTCCGGCCCGATGCGTCATCGGCCGGGCGGCATAGGGTAACAACTCTTCGGGCAGTCCTGAAGCTTTCCTCGGCAGTCCTGCTGGTGGTCCTTGCGCACACATCTCTCTGCTTCGCCGCAGCCGCGGGCACGGTCACGGAGATCCGCGGCGATGTCACCGTGAAACGGCCGGGCTCGGAAAAGCCCGTTGCCCTGTCCAAGGACGACGGCTTCTTCGCCGGCGATGTCATCAAAACGGGAAAAGGGGCGGCGGTGCAGCTTGCCTTCCCCGACGGCACGTTCATGAACATCGCCGAAGGCGGTGCGGTGCGCGTGAACCAGTACACCTACGACGAGACGACGAAGCGGCGGTCGGCGCACATCAGGGTGCTGGCGGGCCTGGCGCGCATCGTGGTGATGCCGCAGGAGAGCCTTGAGTCGGTGCTCCATGCGGAAACGGACAGCGCCCGGATCACCGCGGGCATGTCCGCGGATTTCGTCGTCAACGTCACGTCGGTGGGCACGGAGGTCGCCGTGCTGGACAAGACGGCCACGGTCGCCAACGTTGCGTCGTACATCGTGGGAACCATGCAGCTCAGGATCAACGAGAAGGTGGTGGTCACGGTCAAGGCCCCGCCGTCCAAGGCAAGCATCCTCACGTCCGAGGAACGGAAGAGCTTCATCAAAGGGACGAGGATTTATTAAAAACAAGCGAGAAAGCTAGCAAGCGAACAAGCTGACAAGCGAAAGAAAAGAAAATGAAAGATTATTACCACGAAGAACACGAAGGACACGAAGAAGAAAGTTCGGGGTTCGGAGTAAAGCAAGCTTGTAAACCTGAAAGCTGATTATTACCGCGAAGGCGCGAAGAACGCCAAGGGTAACAAGTCAGCAAATTGGAAAACTGAATTTCACCACGAAGAACACGAAGGACACGAAGAAGAAAGTTCGGGGTTCGGAGTAAAGCAAGCTTGTAAACCTGAAAGCTGATTATTACCGCGAAGGCGCGAAGTACGCCAAGGGTAACAAGTCAGCAAGCTGAAAATCTGAATTTCACCACGAAGAACACGAAGGACACGAAGAAGAAAGTTCGGGGTTCGGAGTAAAGCAAGCTTGTAAACCTGAAAGCTGATTATTACCGCGAAGGCGCGAAGTACGCCAAGGGTAACAAGTCAGCAAGCTAAAAAACTGAATTTCACCACGAAGAGCACGAAGGACACGAAGAATAGGTGTCATTGCGAGGAGCGAAGCAACGAAGCAATCTCGTAATTGGCGAGATAATAAAACGAAAACTTAGAATAAAAAAACACGCTGATGAAGCAGTATCAGGATTCTTCATAAGTTCTCAGCGTTAATCAGCGTTGAATGATGATTGAAGTTCTGATTCAAAGTAGCGGTACACTGGAAAGCTGATTTTAAAGGAAACACAAAGATCATGAAATGGCATCAGGCAGTGGTTGTTGGTATTCTCCTTGCGGCAGCGGTTGTGCATCCGCAGGCGGCTTGGGCCCAGCAGGAATACGCCATCGGCGAAGGGGACCTGCTCAAGATCACGGTCTACGACAACGCGGACCTGACCACGGAAGCCCGGGTCAACGACGGGAAGATCACCTTTCCGCTCATCGGCGAGGTTTACGTCAACGACCTGACGGTGTCGGAGATCGAGAAGATCATGTCGGTGCGGCTCGCCGACGGGTACCTGAAGCAGCCCCAGGTCTCGGTCTTCATCCTCGAGTTCAAGAAGACGGTGTACGTGAACGGCGAGGTGCGGAACCCCGGCTCCTACAAGCTGACCAAGGG
Source organism: Nitrospirota bacterium (assembly GCA_021814615.1). Lineage (GTDB taxonomy): Bacteria > Nitrospirota > UBA9217 > UBA9217 > UBA9217 > JAKAHZ01. Next base: position 9,842 of record JAKAHZ010000098.1, read on the forward strand.
CCTCACGGTCCTCAAGGCGATCACGCTGGCCGGGGGGCTCACCTCCAAGGCCGCCGAGGGCAGGACCAAGATCATCCGCAAGACCGACAAGGGCGAGGTGACGATCAAGGCCAAGCTCGACGATCTCGTGGAGCCCGACGATATCATCACCGTGCCGGAGAGCTGGTTCTAGCAAGCGAAGAAGCGAACAAGCTAGCAAGCGATAAAACATGAAAAGCTGAGTCTCACCGCGAAGACGCGAAGGACGCGAAGAAGAATAAGTTCAGAGTGAGACAGCTGGCAAGCTGAAAAGCTGAGTCTCACCGCGAAGACGCGAAGGACGCGAAGAAGAATAGTCCAGAGTGAGAGAAACAGCTAACAAACTGAAAAGCTGAATCTCACCGCGAAGACGCGAAGGACGCGAAGAAGAATAGTCCAGAGTGAGAGAAACAGCTAACAAACTGAAAAGCTGAGTCTCACCGCGAAGGCGCCCCCGATTCAATCATTCGAGGGCAGGCTGCGGACGCGAAGAAAACCTGATGGCGAAGACGAGCGATATGGAATCAACGGCAACGACGATTGTCGATTCCGCTATAACCGTTCATAAAGCGTTGGGGCCGGGCCTTCTGGAGTCAGTCTATCAGAAATGCCTTGAATTTGAATTGACGAATAGAGGGCTTTCAGTCGAATGCGAAGCAGTGCTGCCGATACGATACAAGGCGATTGAGATTGATGCAGGATATCGTGTTGACATGATAGTGGCAGGACAGATCATTATCGAAAACAAGACCGTGGAAAAACTTCTGCCGATTCATGAAGCGCAGCTGTTGACGTACCTTAAGATGAAGGATTGCAGGATCGGATTTCTTTTCAACTGGAACGTACCTCTCTTGAAGGATGGCATCAAGAGGCTCGTGAACGATCTCCGGTGACTTGTTTTCTTGGCGACCTTTGCGCCTTCGCGGTGAAATGTTTTGATCCTGTCTCAGGTTCATTATTCGAGGTAGCGTGTTATGAGTTCGAATCCCGAAGAAATCCATTTGCTCGACTACTGGCAGGTGCTGCTGAAGCGGCGGCGGATCGCCTTGACCTTCTTCGCCGTGGTGGTCGGCATCGTGCTGGTCTATTCCTTCGCCGCCACGCCGGTTTACCGCGGCACGGCGCAGGTGCTCGTGGACCTGGAAAAGAACCCCACCATGACCTTTGCCGAGGGCGGCGGCGCTTTCGTGCAGATGAAGGACTCGGCCGAGTATTTCCGCACCCAGGTGGAGATCCTGAAGAGCCGGACCTTCGGCGACCGCGTGGTGCGCAAGCTCCAGCTGGACCAGCATCCCTATTTCATTGAGCAGAAGGAGAAGGCGGAGAACGCGCTGTTGCCGCGACTCAAGAAGGCGCTTTACGCGCTTTTCCCGGAGCGGAAGAAGCCCGAGGCGCCCAGACCGCTCTTCAAGCTCGCCGATGAGCTCGATCCCGGCCTGACCGACGCGGTCTTGAAGAACATGGACGTGGAGGTGGGGAAGGGAAACAACATTCTCAAGATCCATTACGACTCCAAGGACCCGTCCATCGCCGCGGGCATGGCCAACGGCATCGCGGCCACCTACATCGAGCACAACCTGGACATCCGCGTGAAGCCCTACCGCGACGCGGTGGAATGGCTGTCCGCCCGCCTCACCGAATCGAAGTCGCGCGTCGAGGAATCGCAGAAGGTGCTGCAGCAATATAAGGAAGGCAAGAGCATCGTCTCCTTCGAACAAAAGGAGAACGTGATCACCCAGAAGCTGCAGGAGATCATGAGCCAGCTGGTGCAGGCCGAGTCCAAGCGGCAGGAGGCCGAGGTCCGGTACAAGCAGATCGAGTCGGTGATCGACCGGCCGGACATGCTGGCCACGGTGCCGGACATCATGAACAATCCCGTGATCCAGGCGCTTCGCACCGACGAGCTGACCTTGAAGCGGAAAATCTCGGACCTGGGCGAGAAGTACGGGCCCAAGCATCCGCTCATGGTGCGTTCGCTGTCCGAGCTGGAGTCGGTCCGGAACAACCTGGTCCTGGAAGCGAAGAAAATGCTGAACGCGGCGCGGACGGATTACGACATCTCCCGGGGCCGCGAGAACCAGCTGAAACGCGCCATGGAGGACCAGAAGCGCGAGGTGCTCGACCTGTCGCGCAAGGCCATCGATTTCGACGTCTTCGCGAGCGAGGCGGTGAGCAACCGACAGTTCTACGACCTGCTGCTGAAGAAGCTGCAGGAGGCGTCGCTCTCCTCGGGCATCAACGTGTCGAATGCGCAGATTGTGGACAGCGCGACCCTCCCCGGGGGCCCGCGCAAGCCGAAGAAGGGGCTGAACCTGCTGCTCGCGATGATCGTGGGCGCCATGGGCGGCGTGTTCGCGGCCTTCTTCGTCGAGTACATGGACAACACGGTCAAAACGCCCGAGGATGTGGAGAAGGCCCTGGAGCTGCCGTTTTTGGGCTATGTGCCCGCCACGGACCACGAAGACGGCCCGCTCTTCATGTTCTCCGAGTCCAAGGCCGTGGTCGCCGAATCGTACCGGACCATCCGGACGAGCATTATGCTCTCCACGGCCGAGGACAACCCGCTGCAGCTCCTGCTCGTGACCAGCTCCACGCCGTCGGAAGGCAAGACGACCACGTCGGCGAACCTCGCCGTTGCCATGGCCCAGATGGGAGAGAAGGTGCTGGTGATCGACACGGACATGCGGCGCCACAACCTGCACAAGGTCTTCCAGATGGACAACCTCGTGGGCATCAGCGACTGCATCGTGGACCACGCGAACCTCGACGCGGCCATCCGGCAGGTGGGGAACATCCCGAACCTGGAGGTGATCACCGGCGGCACCCTGGCGCCGAACCCCTCGGAGCTCCTGGGCTCGAACAGCATGCGCGAACTCCTGACCCGGCTGCGCGGGCGCTACGACCGCATCATCCTCGATTCGCCGCCGCACATGCTCTTCTCCGATTCCCTCGTCATGGCGCGGCTGGCGGACGGCGTGATCCTGGTGGTGAAGGCGGGAGAGACGAACCGGGAGATCATCCGGAAGGCGAGCCAGGCGCTGAAGGCCGTGAACCCGCGCATCCTGGGCACGGTGCTGAACAACGTGGACATCGCGAAGCAAAGCTCGTCGTACTACTACAGCCCCTATTACAGCTACTACTACGGCGGGGAAAGAAACAAAGGGAAGAAAAAGACAAAAACGTAGATGATTACCGCGAAGGCGCGAAGGACGCGAAGAAGACCAGGCGCTTTACCACGAAGGGCACGAAGAACACGAAGAAGATTCGTCCAGAGTTCGGAGAAAAGACGAATAAACCTTTTTCACCGCGAAGGCGCGAAGGACGCGAAGAAGACCAGGGCGCTTTACCACGAAGGGCACGAAGAACACGAAGGAAAACTGAAGAGTACAAAGTACAGAGTATAAAAAGAAACTAGTTCGGAGAAAAGGCGGATAAACCTTTTTCACCGCGAAGGCGCCAAGAACGCGAAGAAGACCAGGCGCTTTACCACGAAGGGCACGAAGAACACGAAGGAAAACTGAAGAGTACAAAGTACAGAGTATAAAAAGAAACTAGTTCGGAGAAAAGACGGATAAACCTTTTTCACCGCGAAGGCGCGAAGAACGCGAAGAAGACCAGGGCGCTTTACCAC
>JAKAHZ010000207.1 GCA_021814615.1 Nitrospirota bacterium
TCCGATCTTAGAGGTAATCGCCGTAATCCTCCACCTTCGGCCGCTGGACCACGTTCAGAATGTCCTCGGCAACGAGCCGGTGCAGGCCGAAGCACTCCCCCAGATGGCCGATCAGGGCAGGATCGCTCACGCGGTCCACGTTGATCCACGTCGCCGTGGGCTTCTCGCGGTAGGGAATGCACTGCTCGACCGCCTGGATCTGCCGCTCCTCAAAGGTCTGCTCGTCGTAATCGATGAGCGTGACCTCCGTCTTCCCCGGGGTCTGCTCGCCTGTGTACACAAGCGATCCCGCAGGGAGTCCGACCTTCTTGATCCTGCGTTTGGATGTGCGCGGCGTTGAGGGACTCAAAAGAACTCCTTGAGCGCTGTTTCGAGTTTCGGGCCGGGGAACTGCTCCTGGCGGACCGGCGGCGGCGAATCCAGGAAAGGACTCCGCTCCTCGTACGCGGGACGGGGATTCCGGTAGATGACGCCCAGGGGAATCCGGTCTCCCCATTCGAGCGCCTTGGCAAAAGCCTTGACCCGGTCCGTGGGGTCATGCTCCGGCCCCAGGGCATACACGCGCTGGCTGTACCATGCGAAGGTATTCACCTTGTTGAACGTAACGCAGGGCTGCAGGATATCCACAAGCGTGAAACCCCGATGGAGAACCGCTTCCTGGATGATGCCGGTCAACTGCTCCGTGTTTCCGGCGAAGCACCGCGCCACAAAGCTGCAGTCCATGGCCACCGCCAGAGCCAGCGGATTCAGCTGCTCCGACAGCACGCCGAAGGGCGTGTTCTTCGTGACCGTACCCTCTCCGGTCGTCGGCGAGGGCTGGCCCTTTGTCAGGCCATAGATCTGATTGTCGTGCACGAAGAGCTTCACTCCGATGTTTCTGCGCATGGCATGGAGAAAGTGATTTCCGCCCTCGCCGTAGCAGTCTCCGTCGCCGGCAACGGCCAGGACGACCATGTCGCGGTTGACCAGCTTATGCCCCGTAGCCACCGGCAGGGTCCGGCCATGGAGACCGTTGAAGGTGTTGCACTTCGTGTAGTGGGGGAATTTGCCGGCCTGGCCGATGCCGGATACGATGGTGAACCGGTGGGGTTCGATGCCGAGCTTTGCCATTGCGGTCTTGAAGGCGTTCAGAATCGCGAAATTGCCGCAGCCCGGGCACCACGCCGGGACCTGGCCTTTGAAATCGTCAGGAGTCACCATCATCCTCTCCTCTCGTCTGCGATCGCTCCGATCAAACCTTCCTGAGCTTCCGTTTCAGTTCCTGCACCACTTCGTCCACGGTAAGCTGCCTCCCATCGTACTTCCGAATATGCGCGTGCGCCTCGAACCCTGTCTCCGTCTTGAGCTGCCGCGCGAACTGACCTGCGCTGTTCTGTTCCACGATAATCACGATCTCCGCTGCATTGAGCATGCGGAGATAGTCGAAGCGCCCCGTGCCGGGAAAGGGGTAGATCTCGGAGAAATGCAGCATGGCGACGGTGTGATCGCGGGAAAGAATGTCCACGGCCTCATGCACGATCCCGTAGAGCGACCCCCAGCAGACGATCACCGCGTCGGGGTCGTGATCGCCGTAGAGGAAGGGCGGAGCGATCTCTGCCTGCATGGACGGAAACTTCCGGCTTCGCTTGTCCACCATCGACCGTCTCGTCGGCGCGGTCTCGTCAATATGCCCGTCCTCGTCATGCTCATCGCTGTCCGTCACGACCAGGTGCTTCGCGTCCCCCGGCACGCCCAGGGGGCTGACGCCGTCCTTGGTGTACCGATGCCGCCGAAAGTCCGGAAGCGCCTCAAACGCCGGGCCGCGCAGCCGGTATTCCGTATTCCTGATGCGTGATGCGTCGAATCCCTGGTAGGTCCACTGCGTGTCGGCAAGATAGGTGTCGAAGAGCAGAAACGAGGGGACCTGGTATTTTTCCGCCAGATCGAACGCCTTGTTCGTGAGGAAGAAAGCCTGCTCCGGCGTTCCCGGCGCGAAGAGGAACCGGGGGAACTCGCCGTGGCCCGCGTGGAGCGCCATGTGCAGCTCGGCCTGCTCAGTCCTGGTCGGCAGCCCCGTGGCGGGACCGGGACGCATGCCGAGGCCGATGACCACCGGCGTCTCGGTCATGGCGGCAAGGGAGACGCCCTCCACCATGAGTGCGAATCCGCCGCCCGATGTCGCGGTCATGGCGCGCGAACCGCCGAAGGATGCGCCCAGGGCCATGTTGATGGCCGCGATCTCGTCCTCGGCCTGCTCCACCACGATGCCGTACTCTTTTTCCTTCGATGCGAGGTAATTCAGAATGCCCGTGGACGGCGTCATGGGATAGGCTGCATAGAACTTTACGCCCGATGCGAGCGCGCCGAGCCCGATGGCTTCCACGCCGCTCACGAGCATGAGCGGTTTCGTCGCGCTGCCGCGGCGCAGGCCGAAGGAGCAGGTGAGGCATTCTTTCACCGCATGGTCGTTTCCCGCCCGGGCGGCGTTGCGGTTGGCCGTGATCACCTGGTCGCCCTTGCGCCGGAAGGCCTCGGTAATGAGTCCGTCCAGGATGTCCAGATCCATGCCGAGCATGCCGAGCACGGCGCCTGTCGCCACGGCGTTTGCCATGATCTTGTTGCCCCCGTGCTCCGCCGCCAGCCGCTGAAAAGGGATGGCGAGGAACTGCGGCTCGCGGTGCTCTTCCTTGAGCGATTCGTTGTCGTAGATGATCCGGCCCTGCGGCGACAACTCGGCGGCGTGCTGCGCGATGCTCTCCCGATCCAGGGCAACGAGGATGTCCACGGTATCGGCGGGCGCGAGAACAGGACGGTCTGAGAGACGGATCTGGAAATAATTGTGGCCGCCGCGTATGCGGGAATCGTAATCCTGGCTCGTGAACACATGAAATCCGGAC
>JAKAHZ010000099.1 GCA_021814615.1 Nitrospirota bacterium
CACGAAGTAGGGGCTGATGTAGCCGCGGTCGAACTGCATGCCTTCGACCACGTCGAGGCTGGTGGTCATGCTCTTGGCTTCTTCAACGGTGATGACGCCGTCCTTGCCGACCTTGTCAACGGCCTCGGCGATCAAATCGCCGATGGTCGTGTCGCTGTTCGCGGAGATGCTGCCGACCTGGGCGATCTCTTTCTTATCGACGATCAGCTTGGTCATCTTCTTCAAGTTCGCGATGACCGCTTCCACGGCCTTCTCGATGCCGCGCTTCAGGTCCATGGGGTTCGCGCCCGCGGTCACGTTCTTCATGCCCTCGCGGTAGATGGCCTGGGCCAGGACCGTCGCGGTCGTGGTGCCGTCGCCGGCCACGTCCGAGGTCTTGCTTGCCACTTCGCGCACGAGCTGGGCGCCCATGTTCTCATAGGGGTCCTTCAGCTCCACTTCCTTCGCCACGGACACGCCGTCCTTGGTGATCGTCGGCGCGCCGAACTTCTTGTCGATCATCACGTTCCGGCCCTTGGGGCCCAGCGTGGCCTTCACCGCGTCGGTGAGGACGTTCACGCCCTTCAGGATCGCCGCGCGGGCATCCTGGTCGAACATCAGCTGCTTTGCCATATCCATATCCTCCTTAAGGAACTTTATTGATTAGATAGAACCATTTCACCGCGAAGACGCGAAGTACGCGAAGAATTCGGAAACCCGGTCTCGCTATTGACTTCCTTGGCGACCTTTGCGCCTTGGCGGTTCAAGAATCCGAAGTTAGCTCAGGATGCCGAGCACATCCTCTTCCTTGATGATGAGGTACTCGACGTTGTCGATATTGATCTTGGACCCGGAATAGCGGTCGAAGAGGATCTTGTCGCCGACCTTGAGCGACTTCACGTCATCGCCCACTGCCTCGACCTTGCCGCTCTGCGGCTTTTCCTTGGCACTGTCGGGAATGTACAGACCGCCTGCGGTCTTGGTCATCTCCTCGGTGTAGCTTGCGAACACTCTGTCCTTCAACGGCTTGAACTTGACGCTCATAGACTGAACTCCTTTCCCAATGAAAAGTAATAAGTTATTACGTAGTTAGCACTCAATTTCCAAGAGTGCTAAATATATTCTCTTCTGAAAAAAAAATCAAGAAAAATTTATCAATCAGCAGGCGGGATTGCTAAATTGTACCACAATCCTGCAAATCGTTGATTTATCTTTATTATATTATCGAATTCCGCTCGAAACCTGAGAATTCAACGCTGAATTTCGCTGATATGGGTCTAAGAATCCCTTGCGGAAATCCAGGCACGCGGCCCAGTCCGAGGGTTTTAATCTTGGTCATCATCCCCGAAAAAAAGGCAGGGCCGAAGCCCTGCCTTTGCCTGTACGATGATATGCTTGTTGCGGACTACTTCGTCTTTGTCTCCACTTTTTCGGACTTCTTTTCCGTGGCGGCAGATTCCTTCTTCTCCGCAGCAGCTTCCTTCTTCGCCTGCACCGGGACGTTCTTGAAGATGTCCCCGGTCTTCAGAAGTTCGAGGGCCCGCTGCAGCTGCATGTCGTCCTTGTCCTCCTTCGGCAGGGACTCCATGATGTCCTCGTCCTCTTCCTGGACCTTCGGCTTCGCCTCGGGTTGCTCCTTCACCGTCTCGTTCTTCAGGTGCCGTTCCAGGTCCTTCTCGCGCACGATCAGGTGCGATACGGTCTCGCCGTTCTTGCCGTTCTTTTCCTTTGCAGCGATGAGCTTCACTTCGATGTCCGGCGTGATGCCCACGTTCTGAATCGACCGGCCGGAGGGAGTGTAATACTTGGCCGTGGTCAGCCGGATGCCCGTGCCCCCCTCAAGGGGGAACACGGTCTGGACCGAGCCCTTGCCGAAGGTCTGGGTGCCGATGATCACCGCGCGCTTCTGGTCCTGCAGCGCGCCCGCCACGATCTCCGAGGCGCTTGCCGATCCCGTGTTCACCAGCACCACCACCGGATAGGTGCGCACGTGGTCGGCGCCCGTTGCCAGGAAGTCCTTCCGGTCGTCCTTCCGCCTTCCTTGGAGGTAGACCACCAGCTTGTCCTTGGGCAGGAAGAGGCTGCTCACATCCACCGACGCGTCGAGCAGGCCGCCCGGATTGTTCCGCATGTCGAGCACGAGCTCTTTCATGCCCTTTTCTTCCAGTTTCTTGAGCGCCTTCTCCACATCCTTGGCCGTCTGGCCCTGGAACTGGATGATCTTCACGTAGCCCACGCCGTCCTCGAGCATGCGCGACTTGACGCTCTGCACCTTGATCACGTCGCGGACGATCTTGAACTCCTTGGGTTTGTCCCAGCTGTCGCGGTGGATCAGGAGGCGCACTTCCGTGCCCTTGGGCCCGCGCATCTTGTCCACGGCCTCCTCGATGGTCATGTCCTTGGTCCAGTCGTCGTTGACCTTCAGGATCTTGTCGCCCGCCGCGATGCCCGCGCGGTCCGCGGGCGTGTCCTCGATGGGCGCGATCACGGTGAGCTGCTGGTTCTTGATGCCCAGCTGCAGGCCCACCCCGTGGAACTCGCCCTTGATGTCCATGTTGATCTCTTTGAAGGCCCGTTCGGTCATGTACGACGAATGGGGATCGAGGCTGTTCACCATCCCGCGGATGGCGCCCTGGATCAGATCCTTCGTGTCCGGGTCCTCCACATAGTTGCTCTTGATCAGCTCGAGCGCCCGCGTGAAAGCCCTGAGGTCGTCATAGGTGTCCGATTTCGCGTACGCGACGCGGTGCCCCAAGACGAAGCCCGTCGTGAAGAGCGTAAGCGTCCCGACGACCAGCAGGATCACCGCCGTCAGGATCAGCTTCTTCTTGTTTACTTTGATCATTCCTGTTTCCTCCGAATCCATCATGGCAAACTCCTGAGCTATGAGTAAATCTGTTGCAAAATGAATAATACCACAGTCAGGCAAGCCGGACAAGCCGGCAAGCATGCCAGCGGGCAAACGTGCCGGCGTGTCAGCTTTCTCGCCTGTTAGCTTGCCAGCTGGTTCACCTCATCTCTTCGCCAGCCATTCCAGCGGGTCTTCCGCCTCGCCGTTCCTCCTGAGCTCGAAATAGAGCTTCGATCCCTTGAGGCTGCCGGTGTCTCCCGCGAGCCCAACGACCTGGCCGCGGGTGATCTGGTCGCCGCTCTGCACGTTCAGCTTGGAAAGATGGCCGTAGAGCGTATAGAGGCCGGCGTCCTTGTGCTCGATGATGACCAGCACGCCGTAGCCCTTGTACCAGTCCGCGTAAACCACCTGGCCGTTGTCCACGGCCTTCACCTCGTCGCCCGTATTCGCCGCGATCTCGATGCCCCGCCGGAACACAATCGTGCCGAACTTGGGGTGCTTCTGCGAACCGAAACGGGTCAGTACCTGGCCGTTCACGGGCCAGGGCAGCCTCTCCCTGCCTGCGGCAACGGATTTTGCCGCAGGCCGCTTCTCCTGTTCGCCCAGCCGGATCATGGCCCAGAGGTTTGCCGACGCGTCCTCCAGATCCTTGAGCGTCGCTTCGTAGGCGCCCTTCTCCTTCTTGATCGACGAAAGGAGTTCGTTCTTCTTCCGCTTTCTTACTTCGAGCGACGCGCGCTTCGACTCCACGTCCACGGTGCGGGTGATGATCTCGCTCCGCCGGTCCTTGATCTCCTGCTCCCGCAGGGCAAGCCTGGCGAGATTGTCCTGGTAATCGCGGATCACCTTCTGGTCGCGCCGCGCGATGATCCCCAGATAGCGGAGCCGCTGGTAGGCGGTGTCGAAATTCTCCGACGATAGCACCGCCAGGGTGTAGCCGCCGCTCCGCTGCATCTTGTAGAGGGCGCGTATCCTCGCCGCGTAGGCCATTCGCAGCCGTTCCAGGTCCTGGGCGGTCACAGCGTTGCTCTGCGTGATCTCGGCCAGGGCCGCCTCCGCTTCCTGGAGCTTCTTCTGGTGCTCGGCAAGCTCGGCGCTGCCGGTCTGGATCTCGCGGTCGATCTTTTCGAGCTGCGAAAGGATGGACCGTTCTTTCTTGCCCGCCTGCTGGAGCTTCTGCTGCTCGGACTCCATCTCCTGCTTGATGCGCTCAAGCTCCTTCTTGTTCGCATCGCGGTCGCCGGCCGAGGACGGCAGGGCGGCGAGTGTGAAGAGTGCGGCAAGGAGAAGAATCCCTATGTAGCGGCCGGACTTCATCATTGATTCAGAGCTTGTGCATTTATCGGCTTGCCAGCTTGCTCGCTGGTTCTCATTCCAAAAACTTGTTCACCGAGAAGAATCCGCCCAGGAGCCCCAAAACCGCGCCGCCGCCCACCAGGTACGCGATGACCCAGACAGGAAGGAAGGAGAGGCCGCCGGGGCCGGAGAGGAAGAGCACCGCCTCCCGCGGCAGGGCATGAAAGAGCGCCGCAAGCACGGCAAGGGCGATGGCAGTGCCTCCGGCGGACACGATCATGCCTTCAGCGAGGAAGGGGCCGGTGATGAAACCCCGTGTCGCGCCGATCCACTGCATGAGCTCGATCTCCTGGCGGCGCGAATAGAGGGCCAGCCGGACGGAGTTGGAGATGATGAAGATCACGCTCACGCCCAGAAGCACGGCCAGCGTCATCCCGCCGTAGGTCACCAGGCGCAGGAGCTTGTTCAGCACCTCCACGCTCTCCTTGCCGTAGGACACCTCTTCGACGCCGAAATATTTTTCGACCCGCCGGGCCAGTGCGTCCATGCGCGCAGGGTCGGAGAGGTTCTCGTCCACCGACAGCTCGTAGGCGTCGGGCAGCGGATTCTCGCCCAGCCCTTCGAGGAGCGCCTCCTGTCCTTTGAGCTCCTTCCGAAGCGTGGCCAGGGCCTCATCGCGCGGAACGAAGGTGACGCGCCGCACGCCCGGCTCGGTCTTGAGCCTGCCGGCGAGAAAGTCGCGCTCCTGCGGCGTCACGCCCTCCTTGAGGTAGACCGACACAGCCAGCCGTTCGCCCACCGCATGGACCGCGGACTGGAGGTTCAGGAACACGAGCAGGAAGAAGCCGACGATTAACATGGCCATGCTGATGGTTCCCACGGCCAGGAGGTTTACGAGCCCATTGGCGCGGAGCCCGCGGAGCGCCTCGATGAGATAAAAGAGCGGTCCATATCCCCTCATGGCTTTGACGCCCCCCTCCCGTTATTCGCCGGCACGGTCCGCTCCAGGGCCTGGTCCTTCGAATCGGTGGTGATCCTGCCGCGCTCCATGACCACGATCCTGCGCTGCATCTTCCGGACCGTCTCCCAGTCGTGGGTTGCCACGATGACCGACGTGCCCTTCAGGTTGATCTCCTTGAAGAGGCGGAACACGTCCTGGCCGCTCTGGGGATCCAGGTTACCCGTGGGCTCGTCGGCGAGCAGGATCTGCGGCTCGTTCACCAGCGCCCGGGCGATGGCCACGCGCTGCTGCTCGCCTCCCGACAGCTTCGGCGGCGTCAGGTGGTCCTTGTTGTCCATGCCCACCCGCTTCAAGGCCGTGAGAGCGCGCCGCTCGATCTCGCCGTAGGGCGTGCCGACCACCTTGAGCGCGAGCGCGATGTTCTCGTAAACGGTCTTATGCTGGAGCAGTTTGTAGTCCTGGAACACGAAACCCATGTTGCGGCGGAGGTAGGGAATGCTGGAGGGACTGAGCCGGAAGGTGTTCATCCCCTGGATGATGATCTGACCCTCGTCTGCGCGCTCGGCGCAAAAGAGGATTTTGAGGAGCGTGGTCTTGCCCGCGCCGGAAGCACCCGTGACGAACACGAATTCGCCCTTATCCACGTTCAGGGTGATTTCGCGGAGCGCCGGGATTCCTTCGTAGCTTTTGCTGACGCGATACAGATGGATCATGCGATGCAGTCAGAAGCAGGGGTGCGACACGCGCCGAGATCCGTCGTTCTCCTGCCTCCTGACTTCTGACTCCTGGCTACTTGTTCTTCTTCTTGATCGCTTCCTTCACGCTGTCGCGGAGGTTGCCCGCCGACAGGCCGTAATGCGCCATCAGGCCGTCGGGATCGCCCGAGGTGCCGAACTGGTCCTTGATGCCCACGCGCACGAGCGGCACGGGAGCGGACTCCGCCAGGACCTCGGCCACGGCGCCGCCCAGGCCGCCGATGATGGAGTGCTCCTCCGCCGTGACCACGGCGCCGCAGCGCTTCGCCGCGGCAATGACCGCCTCGGCGTCCAGCGGTTTGATGGTGGACATGTTGATCACGCCCGCGTCGATGCCCTCGGAGGCGAGCAGGTCGCGCGCCTTCAAGGCCTCGGCGACCATGATGCCCGTGGCGATGATGGCGCAGTCCTTGCCCTCGTGGTGCACATGAGCCTTGCCGATCTTGAAGCGGTAGTCGGCGCCGTAGAGCACCGGCACCTTGTTCCTGCCCGTGCGCACATAGCAGGGGCCCTTGTACTCGGCCACCGCCTCGACGACCTGCGCAGTCTCCACGCCGTCAGCAGGGACGATCACCGTCATGTGCGGGATCACGCGCATCACCGCGATGTCCTCGAGCGACTGGTGCGAGCCGCCGTCCTCACCCACGGTGACGCCGGCATGGCTGGCCACGATCTTCACGTTCAGGTTGGGATAGCAGATGGACTGCCGGATCTGTTCCCAGGCCCGGCCCGTGGCGAAGACCGCGAAGGTGCTGGCGAAGGGAATCTTGCCGCCGATGGCGAGGCCCGCCGCCGTGCCCATCATGTCCTGCTCCGCGATGCCCACGTTGAAGAACCGCTCGGGGAAGGCCTTGGCGAATTTCGAGGTTTTCGTGGACCCCGACAGGTCGGCGTCCAGCGCCACCACGTCGTTCCGTTTCTTGCCGAGCGCCGCCAGCGCGTCGCCGTATGCATCTCTCGTCGCTATCTTCTGCTGTGGTTGACTCACGTTACCCCCTCATAAGGCAGACAAGGTGACCAGGCGACAAGAAGAAACAGCCTGCATCCGCCGTTGTCTCCGTGTCCCCATGTCCCCGTGTCAGCTATTTACATACCGCTTCATCGAGTTCTTTGAGCGCCGTTGCCAGTTCGTCGGCATTCGGCGTGGCGCCGTGGAACTCCACCTTGCCCTCGAAGCACTTGGAGCCCTTGCCCTTCACGGTGCGGCAGACGACCGCCGTGGGCTTGCCCTTCACCGTCTCGGCCTTGTCGAGGGCCGCCACGATCTGCGCCATGTCGTGGCCGTCGATGTCCTGCACGTCCCAGCCGAAGGAGCGCCACTTGTCGGCAATGGGCTCCACGCCCATCACCTTGGCAACGGGTCCGTCGATCTGGAGCCCGTTGTTGTCCACGAGCACGCAGAGGTTGTCGAGCTTGTAGTGCGCCGCGGTCATGGCCGCTTCCCAGACCTGGCCTTCCTGCAGTTCGCCGTCGCCCAGGACCGCATAGACCCGGTTCGGAGCCTTGTCGAGCTTCTGCGAAAGTGCGATGCCGCAGGCAACGGACAGTCCCTGGCCGAGCGAGCCCGTGGAGATCTCCACGCCCGGCAGGTACTTGCTGTCCGGGTGGCCCTGGAGCCGCGAGCCCAGTTTCCGCAGCGTGCAGAGCTCGGAGGTCGGCAGGAAGCCGGCATGGGCCAGCGTCGTGTAGAGCACCGGCGCGGCGTGGCCCTTGGACAGGATAAAGTAATCCCGGTCCTTCCAGGTCGGATTCTTGGGGTCGTACTTCAGCTTGAAGAAGTACAGGGCCGTCAGGATGTCCGCTGCCGACAGGCTTCCGCCCGTGTGGCCCGAACCGCTCCCGTGGAGCATCTTGAGGATGTCGATGCGGATCCTCCGCGCCCGGTCCTTCAGTTCAGCGATCTTTTCGGCGTTCAGCGCCATGGGGCGTCCTCCTGGAACACGTCGTGCGTGAGAATACAGGGCGGGCATGCCGGTATCGGGCGCGTCCTTGCCGGCCGCCTGGGGCGGCCGTCCCTGGGAAGCGAATGCGCTACTTCTTCTTGCTGGACTTGTTTTCCTGCTCAAGGAACTCGAGGATCACGTCGTCGAGGCTCTTTTCCTTTACATCCTCGTCCTTGGAGGCGGGTTTCGGCGGAGGCGGAGATGCCTTTGCCGGGGCTGCCGGCGCCGCGGGTGCGGGCGCTTGCGGCTTGGGCGCTGCCGGAGGAGCCGGAGCGGCAGGAGCCGCGGCCTTCGGCGGTGCGGCCGGAGCAGGGGCCAGGGAGGCTGACGCGGCGTTGGCGTTCACCTCGAGTTTGCCCTGCATCAGGTCGCGGATCATCTGCTTATGCTGCTCCATCATCAACTCGCGCACGACGTCCTCGAGGCAGTCCGCCTTGATGATGTCTTCATAGCTGGTCTTGCGACGAGCGAGGATGGCGCCCTGATGGTACATCAGGGACGTTATGAAGGGGCTGTTGATGCCGCCGTCTTCGGTCTGGCAGTGGTAAATCTGTCCCTGAAACTTGAAATCCGTGTTGTACCCCGTCAGCATAAGCAGGACATTATACTTGTACCTCTTTGAAGTTGCAAGGGCTTTTCCCTTGACACCCCGAAGGCGGGATGTTACTGTGGGGGCCGTGCCGGTGTGGTGGAACTGGTAGACGCAGCGGACTCAAAATCCGCCGGGGGCAACTCCATGTCGGTTCGATTCCGACCACCGGCACCATTCTTTCCTTCAGGTCGGAATCGAACAAGGGGGCTTGGAGAGAAAAGGATTCAGTTTGCCTTCTTCAGCGCTGCTACGGGCTTCCGCTTTTTCATCGCGTGCCACAGGTCCCAATCCCGCTGCAGGTTCAGCCAAAGCTCGGGACCGGTCCCGAAGGCTTCCCCGAACGCAAGAGCGGAATCCGCCGTCACGGACCGGCGGCCGTTCACGATCTCATTGAGCCGCGGCCACGTCCAGCCGAGATGCTTTGCAAGTTCCACTTGCGTCAACCCCATCGGTTCAAGAAATTCCTTGAGCAACATTTCTCCGGGGTGCGTCGGCGGTCGTTTCTTTGGGTGCCTGATCGCCATCACTATACCGCCATTTCAAAAGAAAGTTTGTCATAGGTCACAACCGGCGCGGTCTTCTTGCCGGTCTCTTTTTCTCGATCAAGCCCACGCGCTCTAGGTACTTCACGTCATCGGAAACGTTCTTAAGATCACGCTTCGCCATTCTCGCAAGCTCATTGATCGATTCAGGCTTTTTCGTCTTGATCGTGTGCAGGAGTTCAGCCGTTTCGGAGTCAGCACCTTTCGCAGCGCCTCGAAGCTCGTAAAATAGACCTTCGCGCCCTTGATCGGTTTTACCTTTTCCCCGCGCTCTATTGCCTCTCCGGTCTTCACGAAATCATCGAGCATACTTTCAAGGCACGTTATTCTGAGTTTTTTGATCCTCTCCATGTCGGCAACCTTCATCAAGAGTCACACCGGGATTTCAAGCATGATCCGTTCATAGTTGACGCGCGGGGTGGTCTTCTTCAATCCGTCCTTCGTCTTCGTAAGATCGATAAGCCCGACCTGTGCGAGATACTGCACGTCGTCAAAGGTGTTCTTCTTGTCCCTGCCGAGGATCTTTGCAAGTTCATAGATCGAGGCGGGATGTTCTTTGCGGATCGTTTTCAGTATCCGAAGCCGCTCTTCCGTCAGCGCCTTCCGCATGTCGTCCAGGCTGGCAAAGGAAACGCCCTCATGTTTCTCGACCTGCTTGCCGCGCTCAAGCTTCTTCATGACGCCCTTTGCCTCTGTCAGCACGTCCTCGAGGCTTTTGATCCGTATGGTTACGTTCTTCACTTTCATTTCCAGTACCTCCCAAGGTCATCATAAAAATCCTGCATGAGCGCGTCCAGGTTCGTGAACTGATAGGGTTCCTCTTTCTCCCCGTAATGCCGGTGATCTCCCCGGCCTTCGGCATTATCGTAACCGACCACGCGCGCGCCGTCCTTGATATAGACCAGGGAATACTTGTACCCGTGGGGCTTGTCTTTTGCCTTCGGCACAGCCCACACCCGGATTTCAACGGTCCGGTCTCCCTGTACCCATTTTTCCTGATATATCGGCCCGGCCTTCATGGTGGTTATAATATACCACATAGGGAATGAAATTGAAAGGCCCCCGGTTTCCCAGGGGCCTTGATGCTCTGCTTGATCTATGCCGCGTCCTTGCCTTCGATCTTTACCGTTTTGGCAGGGACCGCATTTATAAAGCGCTCGATCCGATCGATCTTGATAAGCGCCTCATGACACATTGCGGCGATTGTGCCGGTACTGATCTCCAAGGTTCCTACGTTGTCGCAGCGGTCATACAGCATATCGATGAACGCTCGGACAAAGTGAATATCAATACTCGCAATGTCTACGGGGTCATCCTGCTCAATCGATTTCAGGGCGCTCGGGTTCTTCATGGTTTCATCCTCCCTTTCTCGGCTTCTGCCGGACGTGATATAGTTTACGCCTTGAGTGCCTTCTTGATTTCCTCGACACGCTGCTTGCCTATGACCGTCACGGCCTGGATAGCGTCGGGGTCTATGTCCTCATAACTCCCCATTGCGTCCAGCGCCGTGAAAAGTCCGTTCAACTGCCACAGCTTTTCCTGTACGTCTTCGACCTGATTCAATTCCACCTCACGCGCCGCCTGATTTCTCGCCTTCTTTGCTGTGCCCTTCTTCATGCTTTCATCCTCCTTTTTTCCGGCCGCTGCCGGGATATTTGAAATTGACCCGAAATTGACCCTGTTTGGAATGCCAAAGACCCCGCACAATGCAAAACGGGATTTTTGACTGTTCCGAAATAACAAAGCCTTAACACTCTACGCTAACACGCGCAAAGACGTTAAGGCTTCTCAAAATCCGCCGGGGGCAACTCCATGTCGGTTCGATTCCGACCACCGGCACCAAATGAAAGCTCAACGATCGGAGATCACACCGATCGTTTTTCATTTGGTGCGGTTTCAGGTGGGAGGAATCGAACCAAGGGGGGTTCGGGGGAAGGATTCCCCCGTTCACCACAGGGGAGCCCACGAGGGGGCTGGGACTTTGTTTAGGGGCAGCAAAAAGACCTAATGCACATTACGATTGACCGTATCTGTCTCCAACTACAAACTCCATGCCGACTCATACGCTTTCTACACAAACATTCTCGCTATTGTGGCACAAAGTTCAAGTGATGCGTGATGAGCTTCAACGGCATCCTGAACACTTGACGTCCCCTCACCATACCGGACACCGGGATCACACTGAACTACGTCAAGGTTATCACTGTTCAGAGTCCCCAAACCTAACTTCTCCGCAGACTCGGCAAGCATTCTTAAATTATGGATCTGCCTGACCTTACCGCCGCTCTTCTTGATGAACGCTTTTATCAGTTTTTCTGTTGCTTGATGGCTCGCCCATTTTGACAAACCACACTGTAGCGGAGTCTTGAACAAGCTGTCTACAGCGATCTGGATATCGCCGCGCGCTTCAGGCACATAGACTTCAGATTGGATTCTCTCGATCGCCTGGAAAGCATCTATTCCCCACTTTAGAAATAGGATAAGCTCCTTCCTTTCAAATATAGTAAGCTCTGCAGCATAAGCCTGTGTGAAATCCTTTATATTGTCGAAGACATTAATCTTAATTGGTTCCAAATTTATGGGAGGTAACTGATCCCGAGAATTCGGGACGGCAATTATTGAACCACCACATCCATAAACAAGCGGAATTATCATCTTATAAGGGTCATTTCGAATCAAGATGGCAATCTCGCCCAGCGGCCCTACGACTTTAAGTCTGCCGGCATATTTCTTTTCAAACCATGCGAGTATGTATTGAGAAACCTGATCTTGATTATGAAACGCCAACGGGCGCCTAAGCCTAGCGGCCATTTTTATTAACGCTCTCAAGGGTCGTGCTCCGATAGGAATGCACTCCTTGTTCAGCTCGCTATCAACTTCACTGATAATCTTATCCAACTCAGTCTTTCGCATCCGCCTGCAATCGTTCATTGTACTCTTGTCAATCACATCGCAATCGAGCAGAGTATCGAAGGGAAAATATCTCGCTACTCACCTGGAAATACGAATTTAGAATGCCCCATAGATACATAAGTCGCTCAACAAGACCAAAGTGAAACTCAATTTCGATTTCACTTAGCAGGGCAAGAAGAAGAACCGTTGACACAGCCATTACGTCTGACTTTTGTTTTAACAGACTACTTGTCGAATCTGCAAGTAAATCTCTAGCCAAAAGTGGGCCCGAACGACGAGCAAGCCCTGGCCATGATAAATGAGAATCTTGTGAAAGTTCACGCATAAACCAGTCATTTAAATACTGAAGATATCTCTGCCGTTCTTCAGACAATCGGCTGTAAGCTGCCATTTGACTCGGTGTTGGCCACCACGTAATGCGACCTGGATCTCGGATTTCATCAGGCACTATTCGAAATTGACGGGTCAGAGCATCGAGAAGTTGCTCGCTCCTTCGCAAATACTCTGTCCAAACAGGGTCGGCACTATAGGCCAATCGATATCTATCGAGTTCAGCCTTATATTCCTTCCAGCCACTCTTATAATACCAAGTCGTATTTTCCGACAGATCATCGAATATAAAGACGACGGTGAACAATGCATCAAGAATTGTTCGTGCCAGCGGACTCGCAGAGAGAGCATATTCTGGTTTTCGAACGGAATCCACGGGCACGTCAGCACAAAAGAACCTCATTGTATGATATGTATTTGCCGAAACCAAAACCAAGGATCGAACAAGCACCTGAGGTCCGCCCGTAGCATCTCTTTCCTGTGGCCACTCGCGGTCCAATTTATTTTCTGTAGCGATCAGGAGATCACTGAATGGTCGTGCGATGGTTTCATAGTTAAGAACGGGAATATCTTCAGCCATTACATTCCACCTGTATTAAGGCAAAGGCCTGCTGATAACACGCAACTTTTCCCATAATATTGGGGCTATTTCATTAATCGAAAGAGTTTTGCACTTTCAGCGGCGTTCTCACCGGCTATTTACATTCAGCTCTTTAAAACAAGCTGCGTGGCGGACATTGTCAAGGTCATTATCTTTTTCAATCACATCCCACTTTGCATATCCCAATTCGATAGCTTTTTTCAAATTTCTGCAGGCATTTGCCGAATCATTCATTATCGAATACCCACAACCTACATTATAGTAGACCACGCTGTTCTGCGGCCCAAGCTCAATTGCCTTGTTGAAATGAACTGCCCCCCTGTAGTTGGACACTCGGATTAGAGTGCCAGGCAGGGTGTTAAGGTTTGGCTTCTCGCCTCGAACTTGTTCGGTGGCATGTATCCGAGCGAGGCGTGAAGCCGTTTCCGA